>JANQGB010001505.1 GCA_028277545.1 Phycisphaerae bacterium
AACTGGGCACAGCCGATGTAGTCGACACGCTGGTCGGCTGGTACGGACCTGCGATACGCGGGCTGGATGGTAGCTTGCGCCGCGAGGCGCTGGCGGAGATTATCTTTCGCGATCCGCAGCAACGGGCCCGGGTGGAGGGGTTGCTGCATCCCAGGATAGCCCGTCGGCGGGGTGAGTTGATTGAACAGTACCGCCGCGACCCGAACGTGCGGATGATCGTGCTGGACAGCCCCCTTTTGTACGAAACCGGGCTGAACCGGCTCTGCGATGTGATCGTGTTCGTGGACGCGCCGCTGGAGCAACGGCAACAGTGCGTTGCCGAATCCAGAGGCTGGTCAGCCGGAGAGCTGGCGAGGAGAGAAAACTTACAGAAACCACTGGACAGCAAGCGCTCCGGCGCCGATCATATAGTAGTAAACCATTCCGGCCTTGATGATTTGCGCTCCCGAGTCGAGAAACTTCTTTCCGATCTCCTCGCGTAAGTATCAGGATGACCAGCGCCCAGATTTGTTTGGTTTGACCATTACGTTACTTCGGTTTGCGTGCCACCAAGCGCAGACTATTGCATTAGTGTTCCGTTCAAAATGACGCAGGAGGACAGGTTCGATGGCCAAGGCCACTACAAAGGCCAGCACCCGCAAGACGACCACCAAGAAGAAGGCCGCAACTAAAGCACAGCCGCCCGCCGAGTCACGCAAGACGACCACCGCCGTCGTGGAGGATGAGCCCGCCCAGGAGCAGATGGTCGGCCAGCCCGCCGAAGCGGATAAGGAGGGTTCTTCGGCCATTGATGCCGAGACGCACGCCAAGTACGAGGAAATCAAGCGCGGCGACGTTCACATCACCGAACTGCAGAAGATGACCGTGGTCGAACTCCACGAGGTGGCCAAGCAGGAGGGTCTGACCGAGTTCACCGGCCTGAAGAAGCAGGACCTGGTGTTTCACATCCTCAAGGACCGCATCAATCGCAACGGGTTGATGTACGGCGAGGGCGTGCTCGAGATTCTTCCCGACGGGTTCGGGTTTCTGCGCTCTCCGGAGTACAACTACCTGCCCTGTCCCGACGACATCTACGTTTCACCGTCGCAGATTCGCCGCTTCGGGCTGCGCACCGGGCACGTGGTGGCCGGCCAGATTCGGCCGCCCAAGGAGTCAGAGCGCTACTTCGCCCTGCTGCGGGTCGAGGCCATCAACTTCGAGGACCCGGAGGCGGTCACCGAGAAGACCAACTTCGAGGATCTGACCCCCCTGCATCCCGGCGATGAACACAACCCGGGGCGCGGCCGCTTGCTGCTGGAGACCACCCGCAACGAACTCAACATGCGTGTCGTCGATCTGGTGACGCCGATCGGCATGGGACAGCGCATGCTCATCGTCGCTCCTCCGCGAACCGGCAAGACCGTCCTGCTGCGCAAGATGGCCTGCGCGATCGCAGCCAACCATCCGGACTGCTACGTCTTCGTGCTGCTCATCGACGAGCGTCCCGAGGAAGTGACCGAGATGGAGCGCAGCACGCCCGCCGAGGTGGTCAGTTCCACCTTCGACGAGCCGGCCTCCCGGCACATACAGGTCTCGGAGATGGTGATCGAGAAGGCCCGTCGCATGGTAGAGTACGGCAAGGACGTGGTCATCCTGCTGGACTCCATCACCCGCCTGGCCCGGGCTTACAACACCGAGATACCCCATTCGGGCAAGATTCTCTCCGGTGGCGTGGACGCCCACGCCCTCCAGAAACCCAAACGGTTTTTCGGTGCCGCCCGGAAGCTGGAAGAGGGCGGTTCGCTCACGATCATTGGCACTGCCCTGGTGGACACCGGCAGCAAGATGGACGAAGTCATCTTCGAGGAGTTCAAGGGCACGGGCAACAGCGAACTGCACCTGGACCGCCGGCTGGTGGACAAGCGGGTCTATCCCGCCATCGACGTGGCGGCCAGCGGCACCCGCAAGGAAGAGTGGCTGCTGGACCCGAAGGAGTTGGAGCTGGTCTACCGCCTGCGCCGCGTGCTGAGTGACATGAACGTGGTCGAGGCGATCGAGCTACTCCGCAGCCGCCTGGACAAGGCCAAGACCAACGCGGAATTCCTGATGACCATGAACCTCGGCTGATCCGTCGCGGAGAGCCGGCAGGCCGGCGCGGGGGGTGGCAGCGCAGCCCGCGGCCATGGCCGGCAGCAGGCTGCCCGGCGATGAAGCCATGAAGCGGACCAAGCGA
>JANQGB010000093.1 GCA_028277545.1 Phycisphaerae bacterium
TGGTGGTTGACGACGGCTCGGACGCTGACACGGTTGCGTTTCTGGAGGAGTTCGCCGCTCAGCACCCCGACCTGCAATTACGCTGGATGGTCAACGAGCGAAACCGGGGTGCGAATGCCAGCCGCAACCGGGCCATCGGCGAGGCCCGCGGCCAAATGATAGCCTTCCTGGACAGTGACTGTATCGCCGAACCTGACTGGCTCGAGAAGCTGACCTCGGCGGCAGGTGGTGATGGCGTGGCGGGCGCTACCGGCAGTGTAATCGATCCACCGGTCGGCAACATCTACGAGTTGGTGATCAAGGGTACGCACCGCGTTCACGGAGATAAGACGGCACCCCGTCTGCTCGGCGGGAACATGTGCCTGCGGGCCGATCTGCTGAGAGAGCATCCGCTCGACGAGGACCTCCGCTACGGCTGCGATGAAGAGGGTGTGTACCTGAGGCTGAACGCGGCGGGGTATGAGGCCAGGCTGGCCCCGGAGGCGGTAGTTCTCCACGAACATCACTACACGCGGCGATCGTTCTTCCGGCAGGCCTGGGTCGGCGGGGCCGCGGCGGCCTGGCTGGTGTACAAGTACTGCCTGCCGCCTCGGCTGGATCTGCTGCCGTTCGTGCTGGCGTACCTCCTGCTACCCCTGGGACTGCTCGACGTGCGGCTGTCTGGGGCCGCGGCATTCTTCCTGGTGATGGCCTGCGCCGCACTGCTCTACAACGAACGGCTTCGCAAGCGAAAGACAGCCGGCGAGATCGTGCGGTGCTTCCCGGTACTGCTGGCGTATTACCACGTGCGCTTGCTGAGTTACGTGGTCGCGACCATCAGACTACACATCCTGCCCAACCGCATCGAGCGTGTCGATCTGAAGCTTATCCCGCGCGGCGATGCGGCGTGATTCACGTCGCGGAACGGCTGTAACGTCCGCGGCGGCGGAGGTCGTGGGCCAGAAAGAGCACCATGGCGAGCAGAGTGGCGGCCTGGGACAGGATGCTGACCAGCACTACTGTGCCCATCGAGTCGTGCCAGATGGTGAGGGCGAGGGCCTGGGCGCCCAGCCCCGGCATGTAGACCCAGAGGAAGCGGAAGTCGTTACGGGCCACGTTCAACAAGGTCAGCATGGCACACAGAAAGCCGGCGATGCGGGCGGCGGCGATCCCCAGCAGGAGTGGAGAGGCCGCGCCATACTGGGCGCCGTAGAGACGCATGACCTGGTCCGGCCAGAACCAGAACAGCAGCATGGGACCGGCCGCCAGCAGCAGGAAGTAGCAACAGATGCGCAGAAACGGACCGCCGAGTTGTTGCTCGCGAACGAAGAGAGTGGTCAGCAGGGGGAGCATCAGGGTCTGAAACGGCGTGACCAGCACGCTGATGGCCCGGGCCAGGGTGAAGGCGGCTCCGTAGAGACCGGCGTCGGCCGGGGTGAAGTAGTGTTTCACGTACAGCATGTCGATGTTCTGAAAACCGGCCGAGGTGAACATCATGAGGAACATGGGGGCCGTGAAGCGGCGGATGGCAGCAGCATCCAGCGGTGCCGGTTCGTGTCCCCGCCATATGGCGCGCAACTGGTAGACGGATACCAACAGGATGACCACCAGACCGGCCAGGTAGGCGGACAGGCCTGGCACCGCATAGTTGACCACCTGGAGCAGGGCGACGCCGCTGGCCAGTCGCACCGCTGCCTCGAGCACGATGTTGAGGTTATACTGGCCAAACTGCTGCACGCCGCGCAGGACGCCGCGTGGCACGCAGAGCAGGGTGAGCAGATAGAGCATCAGGCCGGCAACGACCAGTGGCCACACCGAGTCGAACCGGAGCAGGCTTCCCAGCGGTTTGATCAGGACCAGCGCTGCCAGCAGGCCTAGCAGGCCGTAGAGAGCCACGCGTCGGGCAACCTCACGGGCCAGGGTGCGTACCTTGCCGAATTCGTTCCGCGTGGCGTACTGGGCCGTGAAGCGGGCAACAGTGCCATTGATCGGGCCCAGAGCGATGTGGCCCATCATGACCAGCGAGACGGCAGTGGTAAACACGGCATATTCTTCAGGGCCGAGCCGCCGCCCGGCGTAGATCGAATAGACCATGGCCAGCGTGGCCGTCAGGCCAGTGCCAAAGAGGAGCACGATGCTGTGTCTGGTCTCGGCCCGCATTACTCGCTCTTCGAGCGGCGGCGCCGCCGCATGATCGCCAGGATGCCGCCCGTCATACCCACCCCGCGCCAGAACGACCGCAGCAAGCTCATCACCGCAAACGCCAGGTAGCGGGCCTGCCTCTTGCGCCGCACGAGGCGCCAGGTCAACGGGATCTGTGCGGCCGCCAGCAGGAAGGCCAGCGCCGCGGGGATCCACCTGACATACGGCCATAGCGTCAGCGGTAGCGACGCCAGGACCAGCATGGCCAACGGCGGCTGGAGATGGTCGACGGCGCTGCTATAGGAATCTCCGGCGGAGTGGCCGCTATGGGACAGGTGCAGTTTGACGCGCCAGTAACCCTGCTGTCGCTGCGTGCGGAAGTACGACAACCACGACGTGGGGTGATAGTGAGCCACGCGCGAGTTGATGTCGAACGCCAGTGCGTGACCAGCTTCGAGAATCCGCCACGATAACTCGGCGTCCTGGCCTTTGAGGAATCTTTCGTCGAAGCCCGACACGTCCTGGAGTACCTGCCGGCGATAGAGTACGTTGAACGTGGCCAGGAAGTTCACTCGGGCAGGCATGGCCTGGTGGCGCTGGACGATCTCCTCGTGAATCAGGCAGGCCAGCAGCGAGTCCGGGCACATGTTGCCGTAGCTGCCTCCGACGCCGGCGACATGCGGGTCATCCAGGTGGGGCAGCAGAACGTCCAGGGCGTCCGGCTGGCTGACGCAGTCGGAGTCGATGAACCAGACCAGCGGATACCGGGCGGCGCGCCAGCCGAGGTTACGGGCAGCGCCCGGGCCGTCGCCCCGGCCCGGCAGGCAACTTACGGGGAACTCGGCCACCACGTCGGCAGTAGCATCGGTAGAGCCATCGTTAACGAAGATGATCTCAGCCAGCGGCGAGTCCTGGCTCTCCAATATCGGAAGGACCGCATCCAGGCAGGGGCGCAGGGTGGCGGCGCAGTTGCGCCCGGGGATGACCAAGCTGACTTGTTCGCCTGCCACTTGGGGCGGAGTGTAGTGCGGGGGGGCCGGATCGCCAATACGTGGTGAGTGTAGCGGCTAGGAGGCGGACATCCGCTAAGGGCTGCCGCTCTTCTTCTGTTTGGCGAGCAGGGCCTCGCGGGCGGTTTGGGCCTGGGCGTGGTCGGTCTTGTAGCGGAGTGTCTGACCGTAGGCGGCGATAGCTCGCTCGGTTTGCCCCAGCCGTTCGCAGGCCCAGCCGAGCCCATAGTGGGCTCGCCAGTAGCTTGGCTCTGCCTGGGTCGCACGCAGGTACTCGCTAATGGCCTGATTCAGTTTGTTCTGATTGGCCAGGGCGTTGCCCAGATTGAAGTGGGCTCGGGCGATAAGCAGTGAATCAACAGTGTGGCGGGGCAACTGCAGGACCGCTCGAAACTCGGTGATGGCTTCGTCGAGCTTCCCCGCGCCGGCCAGGGCATTGCCCAAGCGGATGTAGGCCCGGGCGCTGGTCGGGTCCAGGCGAATCGCCTCGCGGTAGTGGTGTACACCTGTGTCGAAACCGCCAGTGTCAATCAGGGCGCCGGCCAGGTTGTAGTGGGCATCGCTGAGGTCGGGGTCCAACTCCAGCGCCCGGCGGTAGTGGTCGATGGCTTCGGTGGTTCGGCCCGCGCCGGTCAGGGCTACGCCGAGGTTGCAGTGCAGGTGGGCGTCAGCGTCCGCCGGCGTGTCGGAGCCGAGGGCCTGCTCGAAGTGCAGCGCGGCTTCGTCGAAGCGTTCCTCCTTCAGCAGGGTGTCGCCCAACTGGCGGCGAGCCAGGGCGTGTTGGGGATCGATGGCCAGGGCGAAGCGGTATTGTTCGATGGCTTCGTTGACGGAGTCCTGCTGCAGCAAGGCACTGCCCAGGTTGACGCGGGCGTCGGCGTGGTTGGGGTTGAGGCGGACGGCGTGGCGCAGTTGTTCAACGGCCTCAGGCGTTCGCTCGGCTTCGGCCAGGGCCAGGCCGTAGTTGAAACGGGCTCGCAGGTTGTTGGGGCGTTGGGCGACCACGTTACGCCAGATGGCGACCCGGCTGCGGTAGTCGTGGTTACGCAGGATGGTCGCGACGCTCAGTATCAGCACGATTACCGCCAGCACGCGACGTCCGAGTGCCGGGGCACGCTGCTGGCCTGTCAGCCGCCGCAACAGTAAGCCGATGCCGGCTACCCCTACGGCAACAACCGCAGCCAGCGGCAGATACATCCGATGCTCAAAATAGATGTCTTGTATAGGTATCAGGCTGGAGGTCGGCGCCAGGATCAGGAAGAACCAGGCGCCAGCGAAACCCAACCAGTGCTTGCGACGCAGGCCCCAGACGGTGCCGGCCAGCAGGGCGGCGATTACCAGCGCGAACCCGACCACGGCCGGCGTCATTTCGGCCACGGGCCAGCCGTAGTTCAGGCACAGCGGGTGTGGCCAGACGGAGAGCCGCAGGTAGTAGAGCAGCACGCCGGGTTGTGAGCGGGCGTAGGCCAGCGATGACAAGCCCTGTACGCCGAAGCCCACGGTGGGGGTGGCGTGATCCGGCGGGTTCAGCACGCCGCGGGCAACGCCGCAGAGGATTACCACGCTCCAGGTACCGGCCAGGCACAAATAGAACACCCAGCGCCGTTGCAGCGCCTCGCGAAAGGAGCCGGCCAGGAAGGTCCGATCGTACAACAGCACTACTACGGGGGCGGTGATGGCGACCGCTTTGCAGCCCATGGAGAGGGCGCAACAGGCCACCGCCGACGCCAGCCACAGGCGGCGCCGTGGCGCATCGATGCTGCGGATCAGGCAGTAGGGCGTCAGCAAGTAGAAGAGGCCCATCAGCGATTCGGACCGTTGCACGAGGTAGGTAACGCTCTCGGTGTTGAGCGGGTGCACGGCCCAGATCAGGGCGGCAGGCAGGTTCAACCCCTTCGGCTACCACGCCGTAAACCTGGCCATCCACCTGCTGGCGGCCCTGACCCTGTTCGGCCTGGTGCGGAGAACGCTGACCAGCTCCAGACTCTCTGAGCGTTACGCCGCGTCGGCCCAGCGGTTCGCCCTGGCGGTCGCCCTGATCTGGGCCGTGCACCCGCTCAACACCGAGAGCGTTACCTACCTCGTGCAACGGTCCGAATCGCTGATGGGCCTCTTCTACTTG
>JANQGB010000163.1 GCA_028277545.1 Phycisphaerae bacterium
CGGCTCGCCCGGCGGTGCCCACTTGTCTCGCGCGAGATCGCCCGACACCCCGGCAAACACCTGTGCGCGGTCGTAATAGGGCCTGAGGTCGTCGTATTCGATGGGCCAGTCCAGTCCCTTACCGTAGAGCGTCTTCTCCTTGAAGTCGTTCTCGTGAAACCGGTACCAGTTGGCGTACCAATGCAGCGCGGCGCCACCGGTCCCCCACCCCATGCCGAAATTGACCGCACCGATCAGATCCCCCTCTTCGACCACCGGCGGCCCGCCCCACTTGAGCCGCCGCGCCCAGATCTGCGAACTCACCATCTCATCGAGCCGCCGCTCGGGACCGGCCTCGAGAGTCAACACATCGAACCCCGCTCCCGCCAGCTCGGCAGCCAAGGTGCTGCCGGCAAAGCCCGAGCCAATAACAAGGACCTCGACGGGATCATGAACGTGGGGTTTCATTTCTCGGGCCTACCAGGGCCGCTTCGGCTGGATATGGGCCATATACGGGATCCGCAGATCGCGAAACCCGGCCATGGTCCCATAGACCACATCCACCGCATCGCTGCGCGACACAAAGTAGAAGAAGTTCGGGTTCGGCTCGGTCCACGCCTCGGTCGACGACGTCACCGCCGCGTCCACAACAGCCGTTTTCTGCTTCTTATCTAGAGCAACGAACGGCTTGGCGAACCGCGCCCGGCTCTCCTGATCGACCCCGGCAATGCCGCCCGTATAGAAACCGTTGTACGGCGGGTTCTGCAGATACCGGATCAGCAACAGCGACTCGGCATACGGCTCGGCCAGATACTTGTCCACAAAGAACGCAACGCCGGCCTTGGCGGCGCCAATGGCCAGAACGTCACACCAAGCGGCATAGGTCTTGGCTTGGGCGATGGAGAAAACCCTGAGCCGTTTGGGTCGGGGGCTGTCGGCCAAGGCCAGGCCCGCTGGACTAAACCCGGACGCAGCGCCCAACACGGCAGTGCCAACGCCGGCATGGACCATGAATTTCCTGCGGCTCAAGGGTTTCAATGTACTCTCGCATTACAAAATCGAGGCAAGCGCCATAATACTCGACATCCTGGCAACTTGATACGTTGCCGCGATGAGCTTTCCCTGCCTTATGCTGCCCCCGCCTAATCATCATAACCATCCGACCGGTGAGCGAGGACCTTCAGACGTTCCATGGGATAGGTGATGTACAGCATCTTGTAGACTTGCAGGTAGGTCAGGATAATCCTCTCGATATCCTCCTCGTAGACCCACAGCTCGCGTCTGAAATTTTCCGTCAGGACGTCTTTCATGGGACCTTCGAGGCCATAGTTGGAGTGACCGAACCAATCCTCGGCCTGGTCGTAGTACCGCCGCAGCACCGACTCGAAGTTCAGCCGCTCGACACCGTCCTGGGATATCCGCCAGAAGTTGCCGGCAATGAGTTGATCGAGCTGCTCGCTGCCGATGGGGCAGATCAAGATGTCTATGAACTCCTTTATGAACTCGTTGTAGTTGCTCTCGTACGCGCTCATGGTGCCCTTGATGGCGCCGGCTTCGGCGAAGGCCTCGGCGTCTTCGCGCTGGCCGGGCGTGAGCGCCGCCGCCTCCTTGCCGGCGTCCTGGCATCGCTTGCGGGCAACGTCGATATTGGTCGCGGTGAGAAACTCCTTTACCGAATTCCGGGTCGCGTCGAGCGTGTTCTCCACCATCCTGCTCCATGTGGGTGTGTTGTGACGCGTCCCCTGTGTGTATACCTCAGTTAGGCAGGCAGAATTTAGTATGGAGGGATTGTGCCTGCCTGGCGGTGAAATTGCGAGAGAGTTATTAAACCAGAGCGAGACAGTACCGGGCGCACGCTTGGGAATGGTTTGCTCGGGTGAACCTTGGTGCCTTTAGGGGAGGGGAACCATGAAAGTTACAAGTGTGCGACCGGCTTTGCTCTTAACGCTTCTGATGGTCCTGGCGATGGTCGATGAGGCCACCGCCAACGAGCCGATCTTGTTGAGCGACAGGTGGCTGGATGCGGTCACGGCTGGTGCGATGGACGCGGGGTTGCTGGTAGAAGCCCCGGCGCGGCGTGTCTCCATCCTCGGCGACACGGATCCGGATCCGCTTGGGATTGTTCCGGCGTCCCCCGCCGTGCCCGCCGCAATGGCAGATGTCAGCGTCGACAGCGTTCGCGGTGACCTGGACGGCGGAGCTCTGCCAACCCTGGCAGCCCGGGTTGCACGACTGGAGAGCTTTCGGCCCACCAGCACGGGGGGCGTAGCGACCGTGGAGGGAGTTGCCTCTGGCAGCGACGCCAACACCCTGACTTCGGCCGCAGCCTTTACGGCGCAGACGCCGGGCTCCGCTGGGTTTGTCGCGCGGGCCGCGACGAGCGCGATAAACCCAGCGGAGCCCGGCGTCTGCGCCGTAAAGGCCGCGGCCGAAGTCAGGGTGTTAGCGTCGCTGCCGGAGGCAACTCCCTCCACGGTCGCTACGCCCCCTGTGCTGGTGGGCCGAAAGCTCTCCAGTCGTGCAACCCGGGCTGCCAGGGTTGGCAGAGCTCCGCCGTCCAG
>JANQGB010000211.1 GCA_028277545.1 Phycisphaerae bacterium
ATGCGGGTGCCGACCTGCGCAACCGCAGCGCCCTCAACCGTCAATGTTCCGGTTCCACTTCTGCCGACGTGGAGCCAATGAGAGATGTCGAGCGCAGAGCCGCTGTCGCGAACGACAATCGACCCGTTACTCCCAGCAACTTTACCGATCCAGGCGTCTTCTAGCACGTCCAGCCGTCCGCCCGTCTCAACAGTCAGCGTTCCGGCGCCCTCCCATCCAACCGTGACGGAATTACCTATACCGGAGCCGCCTTGTGCGATGTTCGTTTCCCCGCGTGAGCTAAGCGTATCACGTCCCAGAACCAGTGAGTCAAAACTGAAACTAGCCTCTTCACTTACGTGAAGTGCTCCAGAGCCCCACCGGCCGACGCTCAGCACGTCGACCCCCAGATGACTGCCAGAATCTGACACGGTAACGGCGCCGTCGCCTAGGACTTGCACGCCTAAGCTCATCCAACCCGTTACTGACAATACCGCCCCCTCGGAAATGTCCACCGTCGCTAGGCCTTCATCGCCTACGTTCAGAAAGCTACTTGCAGACGCGCTGGACGCGGCGCCACGAAGCACAACCAATCCACTTGATCCTGCAGAAAGGCCAACATGCCCCCCGAGCGTCTGCAATGTGCCTCCGGTCTCTATGCTCAGCGATCCAACTCCCCGCCATCCTAATCTGATCAAACCGCCCTCGGCGTGACCGCCGTTCGTGATGGAGCACTGCCCGTCAGAACTGACAACGTCACGACCAAGGTTCAACTCATCGAATTCCAGCGAGGCACTATCCTCGACGACAAGTGTACCAGCATCACGCATCCCCACGTTGAAGATCTCGACGTCAAGCACCGACCCGGGACCCGTTACCGAGACACTTCCTTCGCTTCCGGGCTCAACGGCGACATTTGTCCAGCCTGCACAAGTAGCCGTCGCTCCATTCGATATACTCAGTGTACCCAAACCGATCTCGCCGATGTTGAACCAGCCCGTGCCGGAGCACGTGAGCGAAGAATCCGGGTCGGCCACAACGATGTGCCCCTGCGAACGACCAGGTGGATCTCCGAGCCCGACACCGAGCGAACCCTCGAGAACCGACAGTTGCCCACCGCCTTCGATAGCTATCGTGCCGTTCGCGTTTTTGCCATAGCCCACGTGCATCGGACCATCATGATTCCAGACAGCACCTGCTCCAACCGTCACCGCAGCCGTGGAACCGTGGCCATAAGCGATAGTGTTGCTGACCGCGTTAATCCACCAGTTGAACTGAGATACGCGCGTGTGAGCGTTGAATGAGCCATAGCGCCCGCTAGACCCTGCTTTTATAACGCCGGCCAGTTGGGTCCCGATGAACACGGCGCCGCCACTATCTCCGGAGCATGAAAAATACTCCATTGGCTCTGGCGTGGCGCTTCCATGATAACTCGCCGACGGATCATCCGGGTCATCGAAATCACTGAATATAAGCCAGTACGGGAGTCCATATGTGAGTGGGGGATCGCCAAAATAATCACTCCCAAACACGTCAAGCGTGTTCACTCCCGCGCGTCGCAGGTCATCAGGAGGCATGCTAATGCAGTCATTCGGATCGAAACTCGGAGAGCAATCGTCGGCGTCCATGCCGCAGGAGCACCGCCCGTTGCCACGCAGGCCGTAGCCAACTAAGACCGCCGGACTGCCGCGTTCATCGACACCGATAAAGCGCGGAACCGGTGGGATCGATTGAGGTGGGACGTCGCTTAGGCATATCAGGGCCAAGTCCTGAGCATGGTCCGGCCCGGACCAACCGGGCTCCCCCCACGTCGGATCCACCAGCACAATCTCGCAGGGCGTGGTCGAGAAAGTACCATTCTCGAAATACACGGTATACGCACTGAGGTCGTGTAGCTGATATCCGCTTGATTCTTGCGCGACTACGTGCGCGGCGGTAAGGACCCACTGCGGAGCAACGAGCGTGCCTGACCCGCGTCCATTAGCGCCGATCCTGATGCGGCACACGGATGGATAAGCATCGCCCAATGTCACATGCAAGTCGTCGCATACATCGTGTCGCCGCGATCCCGCAAAGCTCGAATGGGCGAGGACCGCTATGGCGGCGCAACTTGCGACTCTGCACGGTGCGCGGGTAATCATACTGACGTCCTCCGAGTCTCGGTTCGCGGCCTAAGCACAGTCCTTGAAGGCGCAGTTAGGGACATTCTCTGGTTACGCGTATTCTCAAGACTCCTCCGGTCAGGCTGTATCACGACCGAACTGTCGGTCCGGCGCCGGCGGGTCCGCACTCGCGAGGTTGGCCGCCAACGCCGCGAAGTCGTCCGCGTCCACGTCGGCGTCGTAGTCATAATCGCCCGCCCGTGTCAGCGTCTTCTTCCAGTCGTCGATGCCATTGCCGTTGAAGTCAGCCGCCATGACTGGAGCACCGCCGAAGACGAGGGGGATGACCAGTGGCAGGACGGTTGCTTTGAATTGCAGCGACAGCAGGTTCATGCAGCTTCTCCGCCCCTCAGCCTTCGCCCGAGGTCAGTCAGTTCCGAAGCAGCAGCGACGATATTCGGCCCACTCAAGTGCGGATAACGAGGCTCAATCATACCAAGAGCGGCCTAACGGCCACAAGAGAAGAGCGTGACGGGGCCATCGCAGACTGCGAGAGAATTCGATGACCGCCCGGCGACGGCCGACTAGGCGTTCTCAAGCACCAAACCGAACCACCGCCTCACGCAGAATCTGGACGAATTCGTGCGAGATTCTGGGGACCGCTGCTTGCAGGCTGGGAAGGCAGAGAGGAGAGGCCCGGTGGTGCTTGGCCTCTGAACCTCGGCAACTAGTTGGCCAGCGACAGCAGGGCCGACGCGTTCTGGTCCACCTCGTTCCACTCGCCCGCATTCGCCAGTTTGCCCGAAATGCGGGTCAGTGCATCCACTACCGCGAAGATGGTGAACGCTCCTTGAGTGCGACTTCCAACCACTCGCCTGGGTAGGGGGCCACAATGCACAGCGGACAATTCGACCTGTCCACCGCCTTCGGCCTGCATTTGGCCAACCTCTTCGAACTCGTGACAGCCACAGATGACGGGCTTGAGGCCCACCTGGCGCCGCTGACTGCCGAGAACGACGAGGCCAGCAGTCTTCACCGACATCCAGCCGGTTCGGCAGTAGACGGGCAGGGCGGCTGGTCACTCCATGCCTGGGCTCGCGAGCTGCGACGTAGAGCCGACCGCTGCGACTCGCTTCACCCCAGCGTGGCCCGGACCTACCGCGAGTGGGCTGCGGCCGTCGAGACTCCTCACACAAGCCCCCTGCGCCCGCCAGAGTGACGCGTGCTGGACGCAACGGGCTCGGCGGCTGTCTGAGTCGGCCGAATCCGTTACTGCATCTTCGCGTTATGAAAAAACGACCTGCAGAGGGGGCAGTTAGGAGCCGTGCCGGGTGAGCGTCTCTTGAGTGGTACAGTCAAGCCTTTGGCCTCGAAACAGGCAGGGCAGATAGGGCGATACCCAAGCTCGTCGTTCAGATAGTAAACATCGTCGGCAAAGGTCAGTTTCTCGCGGGTAACTGTCTGTTTCGTGGCAGCGTCGAGACGGGCTTTCGTCTGCGACAGTTCTTCTCGTAGCTCGGCATTCTTCTCTAAGAGGGCGGCGCATTCAGTCTGGGCGTCAATGACTCGTTTAAGCATCTCGGTCTTAAGTTCCGCGTCGTGGACTTGCTTGACCAGTTCGCCAACGCCTTTGATTGCGTCAACGGCTCCCATGGTTGCCCTTTCTACCTGTGGGTTTTCACACCAGAGCAGATGCCGCACTCAGCGACGACGGTATCATTGAGTTTCGCATGTCAAACCATAAGTGACGATACCAAGTCCGCAGGAGTTTGTCCAGAGCCCACGAGCAAAGGCAGCAATTAACGCCGGTCGCTGCCCCGAAGGGCCGTTCTGCGACGTCGCTGCCAACAGAATAGGCCGCCTTCAGGGGGGCGGCCTATTGTCGGGCGCCATCGTGATGGCGTTGGGGTGTTAATGGAATGATCGGCGGACCGCCGGAGGAACTTTAGCGGAACTCAGGGCGGTACGCCGCGCCCTGAGTCCGTAGTACCACCGTCACGCCACCAACACGCGCCGGCAACCCGTGATTACGGTGCCGAAAATAGGCCGATCTGGCCTGCTACGTGCCGTTCTGGTGTCGCATGTCACCCTGTATCTACGTCGTCGCCCGTCTGTCATTCGGCGCAAATGATGCGGGATTTTACGATCCACACTTGCAGTTAGCCGTGGTGCCACCAAGCACAGAGGCACCCGACGATTGCCAGGCCAATGCCGCCGAACATGATGATCGTTGCAATGTAATCCTCGGCCACCCAGTACGTATCGGCGGGCTTAGCCACGACCGCGGTGCAACCACCCACGTACAGCACCAGGCCGGCGATCTACATCCCCTTGTACCGCTTGGATCTGGCCTGTACGGTGACGACCTGCTCGCCCCGCTCTAGTATGCCGGCAGGCGGCACAGGTGAGGGGGGTGCCGAGGATGGCGTGACGCCTGCCGGCTTAATACGTTCCACGAGCACGTTCATGCGAATGGCATGCTGTTTGGTTGCGCTGGGCGTTGGGGCCTCAACGATCAAGTCGACGTCGCCACCCACCTGTCGTTCAGCGTCAATGATGCGGAATTGCACGTTCCGCACTCGCAGTTAGCCGAGGTGCCACTAGCGGCCAACCAGACCCCAGATGCCCAGCACCACACCCTCCTCTGAAGTGCCATCATCAGCCACTGAGCTATGGGTAAAACGCCCCATTTCAGTGCGAATATCCAGTAAGGTTAAACGGCGCAAAGCCAGCCGGTACTGGACAGTGTTCCCCACTTGACATTTCGGTGCGATTCGCGTACCGTTAAGGCACTACTTCATGATCGGGCCTTGGAGTGGGGATTGCAGCGGACGGGCGTAATGATTTGTCGTGGTGGATGTTATATGCGCCCGTACGGAATACCCATTGCCCCTTGACTCCCTAACAAAGACCGAATATACTGTATCACAGATCGGCGTGGGGACGCCGATGCCTACCAAGGCTCGCCGGCCAGAGGCCACGGAATCGTGCGTCATGGATGACGCCTGGTCGGCCGAGCTACTCGGGGGAAAGCCCATGATTCAGCTTCCGCTACCGTTCCAGACGGAGGAAGAAGCCACCGTACGCCGTCTTCAGGATGATCTCCACGGCCAAATAGACGAACTGACGGACCCGGTTGCACTCACCGTTTTGCGCGATGCGGCTTCTTCGTACCTTTCTTCCGATAGTCAGCAGCCTTTTGCTCTACCTCCTGGCGTGCGCGTTGTTCCTGGACCCGCTTGAGATCCGCGAGACCTGTCTGGACATAGTCGAGCTGCTCACGAAGGCTGTCTACGCGCTCCGCCATCGCCTTGAAGGCCGTCGTCTCCGTCAGGTAGTCCTCGGGCGACTCGGCCTCCATTGCTGCCAAACGCCGTTCCAGCGACGCGATGTAGGTGCGCACGCTGAGCGTGCCAGCGATGATGTCCGCGACAGTGGTCCGATTCTGCCGGAGGCGGTCGACCAATTCGCGGGCTTCCTGCCGCTCCTCCTCGGAGGCGCGCAACCACATCAGCAACGATCCAGATGCTACGACCATCTGATCGCCCTTTGGCCCAACGTACTGCTTCCAGTCATCATAGACGGGCTGCAGTACGCGGAAGGTCTTGTCGGTCCACCCGGTAGGCGGCATGTCGGACATACTTTGCACAGTACGTAACCTATTAACAGACCGCAACTTTGACACAACCCGTACAGAAACCCGTTTATAGCTTGCCACAGACGGGAAAACGCTGTACGCTTGTCGTATCATGGCAGACAAACCCACAGTCATTGTTGAGCTTGATCGAGCCCTGGTGGCAGACCTGGAGCGGACCTTCCCGTCAGAGCTCCAGGGCGGGCGCAAAGGTGCTATTCGGGTAGCGCGGGCACTACGGTGCTACCTCCGTCACCCCGAAATCCACGAGGTGAAGGAGGCCGACACCGCAGCACCTGGCGAGGCGGCATAGTCTACCGTCGCAGCAACACGGCGGGGTAGAGCAGTTGGTCAGCTCGTTGCGCTCATAACCCGAAGGCTGCTGGTTCGAATCCAGCCCCCGCTAATGTCTGGCCCGACACTCTCCCGGGTGAGGGCTGCAATCCAGGGGTAATGTTCGCGACAGCCGGTGAACCAGCAAGGGCGCGAGCGTACGGGGCAAGATCGATGGATCGCGGAACCCAGTCGGCACGGAAGCCCCAAGAAAAAGGGGCGCGAGCGTGCGCGACGCAGCAGCAGATCCACCCGCGACGCCTCAGCGGTCGTGGCGCAACAAGCGGGAGCTGCCTGAGGTCCTGCGAACCGAGATCGACATCACTTCGCTCGCCGAGGCGATCGGCAGGCAGCCGAGCTCGGTTCGGCGGACGCTCTCGGAGTTCGTCGGCTTCCTCGTTGACGAGGCTATGCCGCAACGACCCCGTGACACCCTGCGGTTCGTGGCGGCGCTCCAGCGGTATCTGGTCGACGCCCACTGGACAACCAACGGCTTTCTGGAATCAATCGACGAGCTCCGGGCCATGGCCTCAGCGACTCGTCGATAACTGCCTTCCCCCTACCACGGGTCCGGTTGCGCGGCGGGCTACCCCACCCGCCGTAGCGCCGGGCCGATGAGGTGATGCCGTGATCAGTATCCCAGCGGCGACCAACGGACACGGCCGGCATCACGCGAAGCCGTGCTCGATAGAAGAGAAGCTGAGTCGCATCCTGCTGGTGCGGGCACAGATCTCCGGGCAGGCGTTCGAGACGCCGGAGCGGCTTGAGGGGGCGATCCGCGGTCTTGAGCGGCACGGTATGGTGAAGGTTACGACGTGATGTCGGCAGAGGCGGTCACAGATCGACGGGCGTGGCTCTCAACGCGGGACGTGGCCGAACACTACGGCCGATCGCCGCGCTACGTCCGCGAGGTGCTGATCCGTCAACGCCGGGTGATCGCTATCCAGATCGACGACGCCGGGCCTTTCTTGATCGACCCCGCTTCGGTCGACCGCCTTGATCGGGAGTTGGGGCGGAAGCCGTATCGGAAGAAGACTCGGCTATCGGCGGCGGCTCGCCGTCAGTTGGAGTGGATAGCGGCGAAGAGAGGGTGGAAGCTACCTCGTGCAATCGCTCAGTCCTGACCTTTACGTATCGCTGTGCCATGCGGAGGTCTTTGTGCCCCAACCACTTGGCTACGTCCGCCAGGTCTGCGCCTCCGTCGAACATGCTCTGGGCTCTGGTGTGCCGAAGCCAGTAGAGCCGATCCAGGCCATGCCGGCGAAGCGTGCGGTAGAGGGGGCCGGGGCCGCTGTACGGCTTGCCTCTTGCCGACAGGAAGACCGATCCGCGCTTCTTGGGGCCAATCTCCTGCAGCACGAGTCGAGCTGCAGCGGTCAGGACGATCACGCGCGTGTCCCCCGTCTTCTTGCCGGTCTTATGCTCGACTGCTGGAAGCCGGCACTCTCCGAAGGCGCCGCGGTCGAGCTTGACATGGTGCCAGCGCAGTCCGATCGCCTCAGACAGTCGACACCCCGTCTCGACAATGAAGCTGAGTATCCGCTTTGTCGTCGGCGCGAGGTTAGTCCAGACGGCCGCGAGCTGTGCCGGGTCGTAGTGTTGCGGATTCTCGGCGGGGCGGTCCATCTCGGGCGTCTCGGGCACTGTGGCGAGCCACCCCTTGCGCTTGCACCAGCGAAGCACCTGCCGCGCCTGCCCGACCTTGTGGCGGATGGTCTGAGGAGTGAAGTCTCGGCGCTGATCTTCATGGATCGGCTGGCCGTCCGGCGTGGTGCCGACGCGCCGCTGGCGTTTGTAACCCGTGGTCACCAGATAGTCGTGGTAGTCCTCCAGATGCGTGTCGGTCATCTCGGCGAGGCTGCTGTGACCTGCGAAATCGAACCACGTGCGAAGCATCTGGTCTCGCCAGTCGCTGGGGCGACGTGCCAGCCACTTGTCTATTGCTGCACCCACCGTAAATGGAGGCGAATCGTCCTCAGCGTCTGCCGGCCGGTCGCGCATGATCTCGGCGGCACGGCGGAACGCGTCCGCGCGATCCGTGCCCAGGTAGTGGCGACTCTTGGTTTTCTGGCTGCCGTCCGGCTCGGTGATGATGGTCTTGAAGCGCAGAATCCACTGGTTGCGAGAGGCGTCGTACCTCGGTTGAGCTGTCCACGCCATCAGGCGATCAGTGTATCAAGCGCCCGAGTTCCTGTCCAAGCGCCCGAAAACGTCGAGAGTAGCGCAAAGCAGAAGACCCGTAAGTCTTGGACTCACGGGCCTTTGCGAATGGAGCCGAGGGGACTCGAACCCCTGACCTCCTGCATGCCATGCAGGCGTTCTCCCAACTGAACTACGGCCCCGTCGGGGTAGATCTCTGTTGCACGTCTTCATGCGGCCCGCGGGAGCGGTGCCTGGCCGCCTTCGACGGACGCCGCGGACGCTAACCGAGCCTCCGAACGCAACGTCGAGCCGGGCATTCTACCACCAGCCGGCGAAACGGCAAGCGCTCGACTGGCCGTTTAACTGCCTGACGGTGCCGGCGCCGGCGGTGGAGCGTCTGCGGCGTCGCTCGACGATGCGGGTTGGTCCGAGAAATCAATAGAAGGTCGCTCCTGGGCGGCCTCTTCCATCTCGAAGTATTCCGCCTTCTCGACGCTGGCCAGACTGGCGTACAAGCCCCCCAGCGGCTTGCGTACGAAGACGTTGAGCTTCTTCACCGTCTCGTTGTAGCGTCTCCGCTCGGTGGACAGTCGGTTTTCGGTGCCCTCGACCGTGTCCTGCAGCTTCAGGAAGGCCGCGTTGGACTTCAGTTCCGGATAGGTCTCCTTGAGCATCAGCAGGCGCGAGAGGGCTGACTGCAGTGTTCCCGCCGCCTGGGCCTTGTCGGCCACGCTTTTGGCCTGAAAGTACGCTTTGCGGGCCTCGGCCACACCGAGGAAGATCTTCTCCTCCTGGGCGGCCACGCCCTTCACCGTGGCGACCACGTTGGGAATCAGATCGAACCGCCGCTGAAGCTGGTTCTCGACCTGGGCCCACTTGCTGTCCACCTCTTCGTCGAGGGTCACCGCCCGGCTGTAGCCGCTGTATACGCAGCTTCCCAACACCACGACCGCCAACACGAACGATACAAGCAGGAAGATCAGGATCTTGGCCGCACTCATGGATGTACCTCCCTTATTGGCCCGGGCTTGGCGACCAATCACCGCACCACAGGCTGGGCAATAGCGAGCCTCCGCCTTGAGGGCGGAGCCGCATTTCGAACATGATTCACCAACTGGCACCGCCGCCGCCTCCACCGAAGCCGCCCCCACCACCGAACGATCCACCGCCAAATCCGCCCCCGCCAAAGCCGCCGAAGCCTCCGCCGCCACCCCATGACGATCGCGACCGCCCGCCACCCAACATGCTGCTGACGACGCTGCCCCAGAACAGGCCTTGCAGCAGTCCGCCGCCGCCGCCCCAGGAGCGGTAGTTCCGCTGGCGCCGCGAGATGGACGAGATGATCACCATGATGGCGATCATCGGTACGATTCCACCGCCGCACACGTACTTCGACTTGGAACCACGGCGGTAGCGGTAGTCGGGTATTCCCGTCAGGGTAACATTCGCCTCGTCGGCCACCTTATTCGCCACCGCAACGGTTTGGCGGTAGATGCCCTCGGAATAGCGACCTTGTCGCAGGTACTCATCGCGAACTTTGCGCGACAGATGCCCGCACCAACTATCCGGCAGCACACCCTCCAGGCCGTAGCCCGTCTGTATTCTGTTTTCGCCCTTTTCAACGGAGGTCTTGGGCTTTACCGCAATGAGCGCCCCGTTGTCTTTACCCTTGCGGCCCAGCTTCCACAGCTCGGCGTGGCGCTGGACGAAGCTGAACCAGTCCTCGCCGTCAGTCGTGGCCACGGTCAGCACCTTTACCTGCGCGGTCGTCTTCTGCTCCAGGTCTGTCAGCCAGGTGTTGAGCTTCTGCTCGTAGCGGTCATCGATGATGTTGGCCACATCGACCACGTAGGTGCCCGGATCGCGGATGGTCACCTCGGCCGACGCAACGCCCGCCAGCACGAGCACCAGAAACGCTGTCACCGAATAGGCCGACTTACCACGCATCGGCGACCTCCCCCAGCGTCTCTACGTCGTGGTAGAGGTCCTCGAACTGCTGCCAGCCGTGAACGCCGGTTGCATCCAACGCCGCCCGCACACCGGGCAGCACCCGGCTGGTGATCTGCTCGACTGCTGTAAGCACCTGGATGGCCGGCTTGGCGTCGCGCTGGCCTTTAAGCCAGAGGAGCCCGCGCAGCGTGCGGGCCAACGAGTCGGCCACGTTGGTTTCCAGCTCTGCCAGAACCTTGTCCCGACCGGCCGCCGCCAGCAATCCCTGCCGCAAGCCGATGAGAATGGCCTTCAGCTCGCGCTCGCACTGCAGGCGGACGTGGCTCTCCTCAAAGGCCAGGTTCGCGAAATAGTCGTCTCCGAAGAGCGTCAGGTGGTTCTGCTGCACCTCGATGAGTTCCAGCGGGAAGGTGTCCAGCGAGGCCTGGATGTAGTCCGGCGTCATGATCAGCGGGGCGGAGATACGGGCCTTGCCCAGCTTGGGGCCGTGCTCGGCCAGCCGCCGCAGCACGTCCAGGTCGACCTTCTCCAGCACCAGCACGTTGCGGACGGTGTGCAGGGAAGGATCGAAGCTGCCGGCCGCCGCCGCACCAAAGATGGTCAGCGCCTTGGCCTTGTCGCCGGCTATCTCCCGCAGCAGGGCAGCGTATTGGTCGATCGGCTCGCGCAACACCTCCGGCACGCGTTCGAGCGCCGCCGGTTCCTTGGCTGTCTGTTCTGCTTCCGTCATTCGCAGTCTCCCGGTTAGACCCGGCCTGCCCCTGGATACCTCAGGGGCGCCCTAGTCTTCTTCTTAGCCGCATCCGCGCATACCGGCCAGTATAGAAGTACGCGGATTTTGGAACGGCGCGCGAAATGTCGGCGTTTCAGCCGTTAGCCGCACGCCGGCGCCGAGCAGCTACGCCAGGTACGCCTTCCGCTTGCGGCCGGTCAGATATGATTCGACAATCGCCCCGGACAGGTCACCCGCGGAGCAGTAGAAGGCGACGCCCTTGGTGAGCTTGGTCAGTTGGTCCACGAAACTGACCCAGTCCATCCAATAGTAATCTTCGATCAGGGCGAACGTGGAGAATCGGACGCCGTGCTTCGACAGGCGCATCGCCTCGGCCAGGGTGGCCGTCGTGGTGGACTGCTCCGGGGGGTAGATCAGGTACAGGTAGTCGCCCTGGACGTGGGCGGTGGGTTGCCCGTCGGTGATGATGAAGGCCTGCTTGTTAGCGCCGCTGCGGCGGGCGAGGATACGCCGGGCGGTCATCAGGCCCATATGCAGGTTGGTGAAGTGTTGGGGCGCGTCGTCCGCCCGATCCACGGGCACACGCAGGCGAACCTCCGGATCGAAAACCGTCACCCGCTTCGGCATCAGCAAGGGGAGCTTGTGTTCGGGAACCTGCTCCGCGGCGGAGTGAAAGCCCACAACATCCACCGTGTCCATGGGAAACCGCTGGCGGATCAAGGCGTGAACCGCCATGGCGCAGCGCTTGGCCTGGCTGAAGCGGTGCCATCGCGACATGGAGCCCGACATGTCCAACAGGATTACCGTGCTGCACGTAGCGGCTGACTCGCTCAGGTGTACCTCGAAGTCCGCTTCGCCAACCTTCAGCGGCAGCCCGGGCCCACCCCGGCGGATAGCGTTGCGTAACGTGGCACTCAGGTCCAACTCTGCCACCGGGTCGCCGAACTGATAGCGACGGCTGCCCTCGATCCGCTCGCCTCCGGCACCTCGCTGCGAGGTTTCGTGCCCCTCGGGTGACCCGGGCTTGAGATCGCGAAAGATCTCCATCAGCGCCTTGCGCTGCATGGTGTTGATGGCCCGCGGGGTAAGCCGGAACCGTGCCCCGGCCTTCTCCAGAAGACCCTCCTCAATCCACTTCTCGACGATCTCCGCAGTTTCGGGATCAAGCTCCAGCCGGCGGAGAGCGTCCATCGCCTCGTCACCGTACTCCATCAGGTAGTCGAGGAACTGGTCAAACTGGCTGAGGTGGTCCTGAGTAGGAAACTCGGTCCCGTCCCATTCTTGATAGATGTAGCGCATGACAGATCGAATGCTGCCGGTTAACGGCAGCTCAGCGTTTCAGAAACGTCCTGCCGTGGTACACACACTTGCTCAGGCGGTTGTTCACGTAGAGCGCCTCCAGGATGAACTCCGCCGCGGCGACAAGTTGCGCCTCGTTCGCAGGATCGATCTCCAAAGACCGGCACAGCGCCGCCGCCCGCTTGGTCAAGTTGCCGACCTTGGCGAAGGCGGCGGCCAGCGCGCCACTGGGCACATCGTCACCAATCTCCAACCGAACGCTCCGCTCGGCGAAAGCCCCGGCGATGCCTTCCAGGTCGGAGATCTCGCCGTAGTTTGCATACACCTTCTTGACCGCCTCACCGACCAGCGAAGCGATCAGTTTGTCCTCAGCGGCTTCGTCCTCCGCCAGCATCAGTTCGATCTTGCCGCGGGTGCTGGCAGAGATGTGGGCCAGGTCGTCGATCCGGGGAACGATCCACTTCTCGCCCGAAGTCAGGGCCCTCCGTTCGGCACTGGAGACCATGTTCTCGAGGTTGGCAATTGAAGCACGCACCGAGACACCCAACTGCTGGTTTATGTGCGGACTGGAGCGGGCCAGGCGGGCGACCTCCTCCACGATCTCCAGCATGTACGGCGGGACTTCCACAACTTGCCCGTTGGCACCGCGATCCAGCCAGGCGTTCTGCCGCGTGACCTCGATGCCCTCAGCGGCGCTGGCGGGATAGTGGGTACGAATGACCGAACCGATACGGTCCTTGAGCGGTGTCACAATGCGCCCGCGGCTGGTGTAGTCCTCCGGGTTGGCTGAGAACACCAGGCAGACATCCAGCGGCAGGCGCACGGGAAAGCCGCGGATCTGCACGTCGCGCTCCTCCAGCACGTTGAACAACCCCACCTGTATGCGCGGGGCAAGATCGGGCAGCTCGTTTATGGCGAAGATGCCGCGATTGGTCCGCGGGACAAGACCGAAGTGCATGACCGACTCGTCGGCCAGGTAGCGCCCCTCGGCGTGCTTGACCAAGTCGATCTCACCCAGCAGGTCGGCAATGGTCACGTCGGGTGTGGCCAGCTTCTCGTGGTAGCGTTCGTCGCGATGAACCCAGTGCAGCTCGGTGTCGTCACCGCGTTCGGCCAGGATGGCCTTGGTTCGGCCATACTGCGGGCAGAGCGGGTCGTCCGGCAGATCGGCGCCCGCCACCGTGGGCGAGTACTCGTTCAGCAGCGACGGCAGGGCCCGGATGATCCGGGTCTTGGCCTGCCCGCGCAGGCCCAGAAAGAGCAGGTCATGCTTGCTTAGAATCGCGTTGATGATCTGCGGGAAGACGGTTTCCTGGTAACCGACTATGCCCTGGAAAAGTTGTGCGGAGCCGGAATTGGCGCGCAGGCTGGCGATGAGATTCTCGCGCATCTCCTGCTTAACGCTGCGGCTGACGTATCCGCTCTCGCGCAGCTCGCCAACGGTGGACGGTCTGTTCACTGCTCGCTTCCTCTGTTATGGCCCCGGGGTTTGGCGGGGGATATTAGCGCCGGTGGATGGCGAAGGCAAACCGCGACTCAGCCCGTCAGCCGGTGTTGCTGCGGTTCGCCGCGGCGCTGCGTCAGGCGGGAACTTCCAGGATGGTGCGGCACCGCGGGCAAGCATACTGGTGCCCGATTGCCCCGGCCGGCACCTGCATCGGACTGCCGCAATGCGTGCAGTAGATGACTCGATGTGCCGGTGCTACACCAACGTGGGCTTGCGGATTGCCGTGCGCCGGCGGAGGTGGCGCGTGAGCGGCGGCACTACGGTCATAGTGGCGGGGATTGAACAACGGCGGTTCGCGCAGGTTGGCTTCCCGAACCAGACTGGGGATCAGGAAGAGGTCCACGAGCCAGCCAATGCCCAGCAGGCCGCCCGTGAAGCACCACAGCAGCCCCGTGCCGATCCGACCGCAGTACAGGCGATGAATTCCCAGGGCGGGTGCCAGAAACCAGATCAGGTAGGTGATTCCCACCGAGCGCATTAGTTCATCCTCCGCGCGAGCGGCAAAGTGTCCGCTCCTGCAAAGGTATTCTATCCCGCTGGTGAGATATTTCCGAGCCCACAGACCAACACCGCGGCGCGTCGAAGGCGAACACCCGCCGTCCCGCCCTACGGGGGCCGTCGGCAGGCGCCGCGGGCGCTACAAGTGGTTACGTCTACGTCGTTGCCTGTGCGTCTGGCTATCAGAAGTCGTGCCGCAGGGCTTCGCTGCCCCGGCGACAGATCTCCCTGGCGTACTCCGTCCAGTGCCCCTCGCCCCAGTAGCGGAAGCAGCTAGTCTGACTGCACATCAGGTAGAGCAGGAAGTTGCGATAGGCGTGTGAGTCGGTGTCAACCGATTTCCCGTCAAGCTTCTCGTGAAAGTCGGCGCTCAGCTTGTTCATAGGGTCGAGCACACCGTCATAGCCGCGTACCCAACTGATGCTGTTGGTCCACGATCCACCGTCGAGGTGGAAGTTGGGCACTTCGCCCTGGGCAGCCTGGGCGGCCTTGTCTACCGCCTCGCGACCTTCGCCCTCCATCCGCGACCATACCGCGTGTTGGTGAATCGGCTGGATGGGGATGAAGTCCTCCGGCTTGACTCCGGCGGCCTCAATGAGTTCGAGGTACTCGGTGCCGTTGAGCATGACCACCCCCTCACGCCCCAGGCCGCGGACGCCCCCCAGATACCCGTCGGGGAACTCGTTCATCATCACGCCGCCGTTTTCGCCGTCGCCAATCTGCGTTACCAGCGGTGGAATGTTGACCCCGGCGAAGTCCTGCCTGCTTAGCGTGCGGGCTTCGGACAGCGGCTGCATCTGGGCGACCAGCTTGTTGTCCGAACCCTGCGTCTTTATCAGCGCGGTGATCGAGACCGTCTCGCCGTCACTGTTGCGGGCCACCAGGCGGTGGGGCAGGTGCGGTCTCGAGATGCCCGACCCGTCGACGTTCTCGACGCTGTGTTCCTGAATCATGACCCACTGGTAGCCGGCTTCGACCAGCGCCTGGACGTAGGCGTAGGCGACGTCCGGATCGTTGGGCAGGTGCATCTCGGGCGGGCTGAAGCCGCGCACTCGCTGCAGGGCTTCGGTGCCGAAGAGCGACGCGAAGTGCTGCTGCCAGGCCCGGATGTGCAGCGGGATGTCGGCCGGCGGCGTCGAACTGACCACCGCGTGCCCCCACATCGTGCCCAGCCACTCGACGCACCGCCGGTACTGCGGATCGCAGGTGACCTGGGCCAGCTTGTCGATGATGTCGCGGCGGCCCATCTGCTCGAGTCCCCACAGCAGGTTGCCGGAGTAGTCCAGCATGATGCGCGGGCTCTTGCCTTCGGAGACCAACTGCGGAACGAATTCGCCGATCCGCTCGTAGCACCAGGCGAACACCCCGGCGTTGTGGTTATCGCCCTCGCCGCAGTGCTCGAACATGTATTGCAGGTGGCCGATCAACCCGGCCGTCGAGAGATCATCGCCCCCGGCGGGGATAGTGGGTTGATGCATATGCAGCGCCACGGCGAACGCCGACTGCACGTTGTCGAGTTGAATATCGGTCTCGTTAAGGAAGACCGGCTGGCGATTGGTACCGCCGGTCGGCAGGTCGTCCCATCGTCCGCATATGTTTGGCAGGCCGTTTATCATCGAGTCGGTACACTGTGCGGTTTCCGCGGTCGCCATCGATAGCGCTCCTGTCTGCTGTAGTCGGCTGAAGTCCTGTTGCCCGATCCGTACCCGGTGGACAAGCGGTTTATCAGACCCGCCGCCGGCACGTCAAGCCACGCGACGGGCTCCGGGGGTTTTTACCGGGTCCGACAGGCGAAGTCGTGACTCCGCCTGCGGAGTAGCGGCCATTTCGTGGATTCACCCCGCTGGCGGGGGTAGAATCGAGCGGCACCGGGTGGGGTGTCGCTCGCCGCAATAGGAACATCGGCACGATGAGCGCACGAGCAAAGGGGGAAAGAGCTATTCTGTCCATAAGAAACATCTACGACGCGGCAGCCAGGCACAAGCTCGAGATTCTTGCGGTCCTGGCGTGGGTTTCGCTGTTGCTTCTGGGCGGTTGCGGGGCGCAACAGGGTTTGGGGCCCGGCACTGCTGCCGGTGCTCTGGCGGCGCCTGAGGCGCCGGATGCGTCTCTGCCGCTTAAAGCGGCCTACGAACTCGAAGGCGAGCGGCGCGAAGTCATCTTCCTGGAGGTGGCTGGCGCTTCGGACGACGCCTACAACCGGATCGCCGACGATCTGTTTGACGAACTGAGCGTCGATGTTCTGCCGGCCGAGGACGCCTTCCGCGGCGAGCTCGATCTGCCGGCTCTCACGCCCGTGGACCCGGAGACCGGCCTGGTGGGGGTCAGTCTGACGCTCCGGGAAATGGCTGCTGCTGACGACGGCGAATACACCGCCACCGTCTCCTTCGCTCGAAGCGGTCTCGACGGCGGCGACATCACCTTCGTTCTGCACCGCGCGGAGCAGGGGTGGTCCGTGGCAGAGTACTCCCACGGGTCCCGCGGGTAATCGGTCGCCTCCTGCCAAGAGTATGGCACCGGCATCCTGCCGGTGCATTCGTCTCATCACGGCCAACACATGTGGCACCGGCATCTTGCCGGTGCAGTGGTCGTGCCGCGGCAACCACGCGGCCGTTAGCCTCCTGCCAATCGAGTTGTGTCATAGCAGACCACCATATGTGGCACCGGCATCCTGCCGGTGCATTCGTTTTGACGCGCCCAACACATGGCCGTTGGCTTACCGCCGGTCGAGTTGTGTCATAGCAAGCCAACATATGTGGCACCGGCATCTTGCCGGTGCAGTGGGGGCATAGCGGCCCCAGTCAGGTGTGTACGCTCAAGCCGGGTCCGACCTAACACTGTGACCCCACCCGGCCTCCTTTGCGTTCCTGGTGGCACATGCGCCAGGCCAGGCCCTTCACGCCGGGTATCGAGTGCCAAGGCTTGTTGTTAGACCCACATCCAATCGGTTGCTCGTGGCCAGTGCGCTAGGCCCGGCATTCATGCCGGGTGTCAAGTGCCGCCGATCGTCTTTGAGCCCGCTTCGAGCGGGCTTCTCGATGCTCGGGTTTGCCCATAACCCGTCTCCACTCGATCCAGAGAACACATCGCAGCGCCGCCCGCGTCTGAAGACCACCATCGAGGACCCCGGTGATCCGGGTTCAGGGATGTTGCGTTGAGCACCTGGCACAAACTCCGGGCCTGGCGCAAGACAACCGGCTCAAATGCCGCTCTCAGCCACTTCATACCAGTCGGCCCCGAACAGAAGCTGCCATTCACATCCCGCACCAGGGTCGGCTGCCCAGGCAAGTCCCGCGCCCCACAGTACTGGCCTTCAACCGCTGTTTGTACACGTCGGGCGCGGCTGGAAACAGGTGGCTCTGCTGTGGCAGCCTGTGAACCGTATTCTGCTGGAAACCGTTGGCCGGACACCTGGCTATCCGAACACTCCGCCGGAACTTTGGCGGCGGCGCGGGTAGAGAACTGGCGCGTGCTCTAGTCCGGCCAAACAGCGGAAAGGCTCACACCATGCAGACGTCGATTCGATCTGGAAGGCTATTGCCGCGCGCGTTGCTGCTTGTCATGGCGATGGCCAGTTGCACTGCGCCGAGCGGTTGCCGCACGTCCGTCCGCGTGGACGCCACCAGCGACGGCGATGAACCGGTCACAGGCAACCGCTGCACCGAGACGGGCAACGCCTGCGCGGCGGGCACGTTCTGCCGCTTTGAAGCCGGGACCTGTGACCAGCCGGATCGGGAAGGCACCTGCACCGAGACGCCCGACGCCTGCCCCGAGATTTTCGCGCCGGTCTGCGGCTGCGACGGGATCACCTATCCCAACAGTTGCAGTGCCGACGTCGCCGGTGTTTCCATCGACTTCGACGGCGAGTGCTAGCGTAGCGCGTTAGAGCCACTGGATCGCAACGAGCCGCGAACTTCAGTTCGCGCGGAGCAAGAACGTCGACGACGCAGCCTATACGCGTTGACGGGAAACTCCGGCAACTCTGAGGCACCGCACAAGCGGGCGGTGCGCGGCCCGCCGCCTCGGGGTAAGCTCCGCACCGTTTCCCGAACCGATGGCAGCCACTACAATCCTCCGCAGCTAAGGCACCCACGGCACCCAAACTCTCGGGCTCGTGAGAATGGTCCTCCACGCCCGGGCACATAGGGAGCGCGACGGATACAGCGGTATGACTGTCACCGGTTTTGATAGTGGGCTGGCCGACATTGCCGGCAAGGTCGAGTCGAGCCAGCGGCTGACTTACGAGGACGGGATTCGCCTGTACGCCAGCAGCGACATCCACACCCTGGGCGAGTTGGCCAACACGGTCCGCGAGCGGTTTCACGGCCGGACCGCCTACTACAACGTCAACCGGCACATCAACTACACCAACTACTGCGTGCTGCGCTGCAAGTTCTGCTCGTTCTACCGGCCGTATGTCAAACGCCAGGTTGAGGCCGGCCCGGATGGCTCGCTTCCGGTCGTGGCCCAGGATCATACCGGCGGTTACGAGTTGAGCGTCGAGCAGGTCGTCGAGCGGGCCAGTGAAGCCTACGCCCAGGGTTCCACCGAGGTCCACATCGTCGGCGGTTTGCACCCCAAGCTGCCCTTTTCCTACTACCTCGACCTGTGCCGTGGCATCCGCGAAGCCTGCCCCCGGATGCACATCAAGGCCTTCACCGCAATCGAGATCATTCACCTGGCCCGTATCGCCAGGCCCCGCCTAACCATAAGCGAGGTGCTCACCCAGCTTCGTGAGGCCGGCCTGGATTCTCTGCCCGGCGGCGGGGCCGAGATCTTCGACGACCGCGTTCACGATGAGACCTTCAAGAACAAGGTTGGCGAAGCGGAGTGGTTCGAGGTACACCGCGCCGCTCACGAGCTGGGCATCTTCTCCAACGCCACCATGCTATACGGCCACGTCGAGACCCCCGCCGAGCGGATCAACCACCTCATCAAGCTGCGCGAGCATCAGGACGAATCGATCCGCTCCCGTCAGGCGCGGTTCAACTGCGTTGTGCCGCTGTCCTTCATCCCCGACGGCAGCGCCCTGGAGCACCTGCCCGGCCCCACCGGGCTGGACGACCTGAAGACTCTGGCCATCTGCCGGCTGATGCTGGACAACATCCCCCACATCAAGGCCTTCTGGATCATGCAGTCGCCCAAGCTGGCCCAGGTGTCGCTCAACTGGGGCGTGGACGACATCGACGGCACGGTGGTCTACTACGACATTACCAAGCGCGAAGGCCAGGCCGATGACCGGACGCAGCAGAGCCTGACCGTCGACCAGCTCAAACGGATGATCTGCGAGGCGGGGTGTACGCCGCTCGAGCGTGACTCCCTCTACCGGCAGGTCACCCGGGCGGACGGTGGCTGGACCGTGTCCGACGCGTAGGACCGGGCGACGCAGTCGCGGCTGGTCATTTCGTACGGGTCAGTTGCTCTGTCCAGCCTATGAATCCCGCATCCTCGTCCACGTAGATACCCTGCTTCTCGACGCGGCGCCCCTCGAAGCGGATGGTATCGAAGAAGCTCTCCAGGTACCCGATTTGCAGGACCGTGGCGTTTCCGACCTTGGTGCACCAGGCCGTGCACGGCGGATAGTGGTCGTCAAAGCCAGGCTCGCTGCCCGGCGAAGGGTTGTACCGAAAACTCACCAGGCGGTAGAGCACGTTTCCGTCGGCACCCCGGCTGGTCTCTGCCAAGGCCACACGCAGATGGGTCCTGTCGTCGTCGTCATTGTCGTCGAACTTCCCACGCTCGGACAGGATCTCCACCTCAATGACGTCCCGCCCGTCGATCTGCCCCGGACGAATGCTCAACGAAGTCGGGTAACTCCGCTGGATGCTCGGCTTGACGATCTCCTCGCCGCCCCCGTCGGCCT
>JANQGB010000275.1 GCA_028277545.1 Phycisphaerae bacterium
CCGAGCCGGCCGCGGCGTCACCGGCGGTCGAGAAGATCGTGACATCGGTCCCGACCCCGGCGCCGGAGTTCGCCCCGCCCGAGGTTCCCACCGTGCCGGTTGAGGCGCCTGCGCCACAGCCGGTGGCCGAGACGCCCGCCGAGCCTGAACCGGTCGCCGAGACGCCGGTCGAGCTCGAACCCGAGCCGGTGGCGGGGGCCTCGACGACGGTCGACGCGAAGCTCTCGACCTACTACGGCGTCAACCAGGTGGACGACGCGGTTGTCTTTGTCACGCTCTATCCGCGGGCGACGCAGGTCCAACTGGCCGGCGACTTCAACGGCTGGCAGCCTGCCGAGACCCCGATGGATCGCGTCGGTGACAGCGGCGTCTGGCAGACCAAGATCAACCTGCCGCAAGGCAGCTATCGCTATCGCCTGGTCGTCGACGGCCAGTGGCAGCAGGACCCCTACAACGAGCACACCGAACTGAATCCCTTCGGCGATCTAAACTCGGTCGTCGAGATCCACTAATTGAAGCCACCCCGATCCCGGCGTCGGAGTGACATCCGGCGCCGGGTGACGGCAAAAAAAGAGGCGAACCGGGGATTTTGTCCTTGACAAAAAGCCCGATAAAGCTACACTAGCACGAAAACAAGTGCTCATTCGTATTGTGTTCAAACGGTGCGGGGTTTGACAGGGTACGAGGCATGGATGCTTTGTGTGCGCTAATTAATGGGAGTGTCATCCCCGCTCACATCACGAAGGCTGGTTCGTCGGCTGGGAGGCCGTTGAATCAGGACGCATTCAGTTCATCGAGCGCCAGGGACGGAGAACCTCAGCGCCCTCGATGTTGCAAGAGCATACCAGCTTCGCGATTCTTATATGGTTGGACTATCGGGTGCGATCGGCGCCTCGCCAGGTTCGATGACCGTCTGCCTGTATCGGAGATAGGCGCGGTCCAGCGAGGAGGGCCCGGCCCGTAGAGAACGGATTGTGCGCCCGGATGGCGTAACCAACCGGGGCGATGAAAAGACAACTCAAGACACCGCGTGGAGGGTGATCCGCAGGTGTTCAGGTCGAGAGAGGTGCGCTCTCTCGGAAGGAGGACGGTCTGACGTGGCAGCCGAGGCAGTGACATAACTGAGCACTAGGCCGCCGCACATCGGATAACACCAGGAGGGTGTTCCGTCAGAGTTGCTGCGGGCGTTCGCGCGCTCGCAGAAGGAGCCAAGGATGTTGCGCAAACATGGCGAATCACGACAGGGAATGCAGCGCTTGCCTCAAGCGTTTAGAGGAGTGTGACGGGGGTTTGCGCCGGATAAGGAAATCGCAGGCATACGGTTAAGGAGAACGAACATGAAAAGGTTAATGGCAGCGTTTACAGCCGTGGTGGTGACATGTGCTGTCGCGTCCGGGCAGACCAACAACGTCAACCAGCAGGTCAACCCCGTCCAGAGTCAGCACGTGGTTGGCGGCGGCAACGCGAACTCGAACTCCGACGCGGTGGCGCTCGCCACCGGCGGCACGTCCGACAGCGTCTCGATTTCCGAAGGGGGCATCGGCTGGAGTGACAGTGACTCGGCGGCGACGTTGTTCTACGCCCCGACGAGCATCTCGAACTATGAGAGCAAGACGCCGCCTTTGTCCACGTATCCGCCTTATCTGCCCATGTGGCAACACGGCGGCTGGGGCACCATCAAGGCGTACTTCCCCAACGGTCCGACGACGAACGATCGGGTTTACGAGCGGACGATCGATCCGGAGAACGACATGGACATCAGGGAGATCAAAGGCATCCTGAAGTCCCTGCCTTACTCGGGCGCTCTGGAAATGGTGGGCGGGCTGTTCAACAGTGTCGGCCGCCTGTTCGGCGCACCGGACAAGTCCCACCACGGGCGCGGCTTCGACATTGCCAACTCGCTCGTTCGCGATCGTCGCCCGGAAGGCAAGCCCATGCTGGTCTTCATCGACAGCTACGTCGATCCGCTCCTGCTGGAGAAGGAAGGCTACGCCTACGTCGGACGCGTCAGCCTGGAGGGCAATTTCAAGCGCAACTGGGACCATGTCTACAACGCGGCGGTCGCCGAGGCGCTGCCCTGGGATGTGGACGTGCTGTTGATCTCGGGCGGTATGAAGGGCGTCAGCGTCGGCACGACCTACAGCACCAGTGGCGGCGGCGCGTACAGCCAGCCCGACTATTCGTTGTCGATCCTGCCCGGTAAGAGCACGGGTGTCACCGAAAGCAAGGGCGAAGCCGTACTCAGCGCCACCGGTTATCGCTTCTGCCCCGAGATGCTGGACCGCAAGCGGATCCCGACCTCGCTGTACGATCGCATTCGGCGTCGTCCGGTCGCGGCGGCAGCCGCTGCAGCGCCCCAGGTCACGCCGACGGCCAATCAGGTCGCCGCGCCGGCAACGAGCAAGGCGACGACCGACCCGGCCGGCTCCACCGTGGCTGTCAAAGAGGATGAGTACGTCCCGGCCGCCAAGCCCGATCAGCGGAAGGCGGGCATCAACATGAGTCGCGAACTGTACAACAAGGTCTTCCCCGCTGGGCAGACCGTCAACAACGCTGTGATTCGGTAACGCACATATCTCCGGAGAAAAAGTGGATAGGAACACATGTGGTCAGTGTATCGCATGGGGAGGAGAAAGGAGGTGCTTCGGCCTTCAAGTGTAGTGGTGGTGTCAAAGGAGTGTTGTGATCGTCGACACGGAGTTCGACGGTCCAAAAAAGGAGTGAACAACACGTAACAGAAGGAGTCTGAAAATGTCGAAAGTGATTACAGCTTCTATCATTTGTGTCCTGTTGATTGGCTCGAGCGCGGTGGCTGATCTGGCCAATTCCCAGTTGACGACGATCGGTGTCGGCAACACCATCGACCTGCTTCGCGGTGAGCAGCAGGCCAACTCCGCCCAGAACCTGGTCGTTGACAACGCCCAGTGCGCCACGGGCATGTGCAACGGCATCGCCAACGAGAGCCTCTTCGCGGCGATCGGCCAGGTCGGCGACGCCTGGGGTCACTGCGCCCTGGTCGGCCTGAACCAGACGGTGACGGCCGTTGGGCTCCAGTCCCAGACGGTGGGTGACGGTGTGGCTCCGAAGGCCCAACTGCAGAGCCTCGACATGCTGGCCGGCCAGACCCTCGGTCGTGGCGAAGGTGCCGGTGGCGCCAACGGTCTGCAGACGATCGTCCTCAATGAAGAGCAGCAGGCCAACAACGCGGCTGGTGTCATGAACGAGTCTTCCCGTATCCTCGGGATGCAGACCGCCAGTGTTTATGGCGAGCCGGGCTCGACCGCGCTGGTCAACAGCACGATGGCTGTGACGACCACTCAGGAGCAGTTGGCCATGTAAGACCGCTCCCGGGTTTGTGAGTGGTTCGGCGGCATTCCTCGATATTGGGTCGGGGAGCCCTGAAATGGTCCAGCGAGGCCACGACAGGGCAGAGGGCCCCAGGGCTCCCCCTTACTTGGCTCGGTTTCGAGACGCGGCCGACACGCTCGACAGGGTAACAGGGTTTCTGAGAAAAGGAGTTCAGAGAAATGTTCAAGGGATTAGCAGCTACAGCAGTGCTCCTGCTCCTGCTATCATCCGCCTCCCCCGCTCAGATCGTGCAAATGCAGGGCTTTGGGATGGGGCAGAACAACGGGGCGATGGTGATAGGAGACGGCGCCGCTGCCAATATCAACGCGTCGAATGTGGCAGTTGATCAACTTGCCCAAGATGTCGGTTGCCACAGCGCGGGATACCAGAGTACCGTCGGTTCCATCGTGCAGGCCGCGGGTGCGGTCGGCATGTGCGGCTTGTTTGCTGTCGATCAGACGGCCGGCGCCGCAGGCGGCCAGTTCCAACTGCCTGGTACGGATATCCAGGACCAGACGTTCGTGGCCGGTATGGACCAGAGTGTAACCAAACTCGGCGGGCAGGGTTCGGCGCTGGGTACGCAGACGCTAGTGGGTGTCCAGACGCAACTGAGCTTCAACCCTTGGGGTGGAAGCGCAAACGTCCAGGGCATTGGTGTCAGCCAGTATGACGCCGTGGGTGGTGGTCCGGGTGGCGGCACCGCCGTTGCCGGCTCGGCCAATATCGGCGCCGGCCAGTACTAGGCCGTGACAGGGCTATGCCGGGCGAAAGACGGTAGCCAGGCCGGTCGCCCATGTCGCGCCGGCCTGGATACCGCACCGCTCGCGAGCGATCGATTCTTGATCGACCGCTGAACGAGCGGAACCGTGAGACCTCTCAGCAAATAAGCATGGTCCACAACGTCCGGTTTAGAATGCTCGAGCGGTAACGAGCGACCACTGGTTTCTTGTCCACAGGACGAACTAAAAAAGCCCTCTGGTCAGGCTTGCCGTCGTAGACACCTTGGTTCAGGCTCCTTTGGAAACGCGGCGTGCCTGCATCAGAGGGCTTTTAGAGATCAGCGTCCGAAGCGAGAACGGGTGGACACTATCGAAGGAATCGTGTGCTGGCGTCGCCGGCAGGAGGTCGGTGATGAGCAAAGGAAGCAACAGCGCATTGTAGAAGGAGCTTATGATGTCAAAACGCAAAGCGGTTTCCATTGTCATCGTCGTGCTGATGCTCGCCTCGGCGAGTTGGGGGAGTATCCTCCAGGGCCAGGGGTTTGCCATCGGCACGGACAACATGATTCATCTAACGCAAGGTGAGACGAACGGTTCGTCGACGCAGAATCTGCTGATCGACTTGAACCAGAGTTCGGAAGGCACGGGCCTGGCGATGATTGGCGCCAGTGCGTACGGAGTGACCAGCCAGAGCGGCGGGGTCGGCGCCCTGGGGCAGATCAGCGTCAGTCGCGTGCATAGCATCACGAGGACTGGTTTGGGTGGTCTCGCGATGCCGATCGTTCCGTCGCCGGGTATTGCCGGGCTGCAACTGGCCCAGGCGAGGCTCGCCGGTTTGGTCAACAACTAAGTCGCCCGACCCGGTCGCGCCATCGAGACGACCTCCGATGGACACGACCTGATGAGCGGCCGGGGTGAGTCGTCGAATGTCACCCCGCCGGGTCGGTCCAGCGATCCGCTGGATCAAACCACGCTGTCACGGTAGGCGCCCGCCTTTGTCGTTCCTGAGCAGGAATGACAGAGTGCTGTTGATGGCGTCGTGTAACGTGCCTGCCCGATGCCGTCACCAGACCGGGCAACCACAGGGGGTTGCCCCCACGGGGGGCACATTTCCTGGCAGTTTCCGCCGTCATGCCTCCAAGCCCACGCACCCGCCTCATGTGTCCGAAGATATCCCGGCATATGTTTGGCAGCCTCAAAGCGTAGTGGAACGGAGCTTTGGGGATGGCGGATCGGGTTGTTTCCGGAGTCACGCCAAGTCCCTGGACCATCCCCAAGGCTGCGCTTCGCTGCGCCTTGAGGTTGCCACCCGTCCCTTCTGCTGGCACCCGCCTTTGTCATTCCCGCGCAGGCGGGAATCCAGAGAATCGTGGGCGGGTAGCCCCAGGAGCACCTCCAATGTCTGGATTCCTGCCTGCGCAGGAATGACAGGGCCGATGGCTATGGCGCTACCCACGACATGAAGCACGTCCCCCGCCCCTCCACGATTTCCCTTGACAACCCCACCCTGCGAATACTAGACTCAAGCCGGAGGAACGGATTTCCCCTCGGCAGAGACAAAACGGGAGCGGTGTGTATTCTAGAGGAGGAGTGTCGCCATGCGAACGCGCAGAAGTTCTATCGGTCCGCTCACCATTGCCGTCCTTCTGAGTCTGACATGCGCGGCCCCAAGGGCCGGGGCCGAGACTGTCTGGTTCTACGGGCGCCCGTTCGATCTGCCCATCCCGGCCGATCCCGAACGGTCGAAGGGCTGGATGGACGATGCGATCCTCGAGGTTTCGGATCATCTGATCATCCACGATCTGGACGTGGGCCTGACCCTGACGCACACGAGTGTCTTCGATCTGCGTGTGTCGTTGACGAGCCCTTCGGGAACCACCGTTCTGCTGAACAGCTACGATCCGTTCACCGGGTACTTCGAAGGCGCCGACTATCAGTACACCATCTTCGACGATGAGGCGGACCTGGCGATCAGCGACGGAGCCCCGCCCTTTGAAGGCCGGTTTCGGCCCGTTGCGGGTTCGGCGCTGTCGGCCTTCGACGGCGAAGACGCCTTCGGGACCTGGCGCCTGCGGATCTACGACGCGCACGAAGCGGACGTCGGGCGTCTCGAGGCCTTCGGCTTGACGATTTCGACGCCCGAGCCAGCGACGGTGGTACTCCTGTTGGCGGGGCTGAGCCTCGCCCGGCTCCGGAGGAATCGTCGCTGAGAGACGCGAGCGGTCCTATTGCGACAGGGCGGCGTCTTTGGCGCGAACCGCCTCTGCCTGGTTCTTGCGGAACTCGACGAGCTTCTCGCGCAGCGTCGCGTCCTGCAGGGCCAGGATCTGGACGGCGAGGATCGCGGCGTTCTTGGCGCCGGCTTTGCCCACACCCATG
>JANQGB010000432.1 GCA_028277545.1 Phycisphaerae bacterium
CCACTCCGCCGTTGCCTCCCGAAATAAAGCCGCCTGCCAGCGTCAGGTCCACCAAGGTGAGCTTCGCGCCGGTTACTACGTAGAAGAACCGGACACCGAGCCCGCTGACGTTAGCGATCACGGCTTGGTCACCGTTAATGAGGATTTCGGATATGATCGCCGGAAACGCGTTCGGGCCATAATCGTGGTTGTTCACACCCGTAACGGCGTAGAAGCCGGCCGCAAGGTTGATGACGTCGGCCTCTCCATTGGCGTTCGCATCGTTGATCGCTTGGATCAGTCCTGCCGTGTTGTCGGCAGCAACATTGAAGGTTGCCGCCTTGGCCGTCACCCCCGTCAACAAGCTGACGGCCGCGCCGATTGCTGCGGCCAGGGTCGATCTCGGTGCATGCATGTCTCTACTCCTGTCTTATGTGCAGTGGGTTCGTCAGTGCCGGGCGGTCCCCTCCGTCGGAGGTTGGCCTCGACGTACATGAACGCGTGCGGCGCACGGCGTGGTGTTGAACCGGCCCGTTCGGAAGCCCTGTTCGTCGCTGCTGCGCGTCGAGAGGGAATACACGGTTTCTGTCCGGACTCGATCACTAGTTCGTAGAAAAAGTGGCTGTGGCGATCCGAGGTGCGGCTGTCCCAATTTCGAACACTATGTGCTGGTCGCTGACGGTCGAGGCGCTAGACTCCTCTTTGGAGGGCGTCTGCACGTCGAATTGATGGGTCCAATGATGGCGGAGCACGAACTCACACAGATGTTGCAGACGCTGGTCGACGGCCGTGGGTCGGCTATAGAACAGATCCTGCCGCTCGTGTATGACGAGTTGCGGGATCTCGCCCGCGGCTACATGCGGAAACAACAGGCGGGGCACACGCTCCAGCCTACCGCGCTCGTTAACGAGGCATGTGTACGCATGCTCGGCCCCGGCGTCATTCCACCTCAGAACCGCGTTCACTTCTTCGCGATTGCTGCGACCGCCATGCGTCAGGTCCTCGCCAACCATGCCCGTGCCAAACAAACGGAGAAGCGGGCAGCAATTGGAAGGCGGCTCACACTCAGCGAGGCCATCATGCCCGGCGGGGGCTCGGAGATCGATCTGGTGGATCTCAACGACGCGCTGTCAGAGTTGGCCAGCCTGGATGAACGCCAGGCGCGGCTGGTCGAGCTACGCTTCCTAGCCGGAATGACAATCGAGGAGGCCTCGCAGGCACTGGACATATCGCCAGCGACGGTCGGACGGGAGTGGCGCATGGCGCGGGCCTGGCTCAGCTCACGGCTCCGAAGCGGGATCGAACCGTGACCCCCGAAGAGTATCAACAAGCAAAGCAGATCTTCGCCACCGCCTGCGAGCGGGAGCCCGGCGAACGCTCCGCCTATCTCGACGCCGCGTGCAACGACAACGAACAACTGCGAAAGGCGGTGGAGGATCTGCTCCTGCACGATGCCGCCCCGCTCGATCTGGAGGGCAATCACGGCATTCGAGCGATCCTCGATGCCATACTGCTGTCCACGATCGATGATGACTTGGGCGCGGCTGACGAGCAGCCCGAGA
>JANQGB010000954.1 GCA_028277545.1 Phycisphaerae bacterium
GCTGCAGCGCCTCGGACTGCCGTACCGGGTCGTGACGCTGTGCACCGGCGACATGGGCGCCGCCGCGGCGAAGACCTACGACATCGAGGTCTGGCTGCCGGGCCAGGATCGCTACCGGGAGATCTCGTCCTGCAGCAACTGCGAGTCCTTCCAGGCGCGGCGCATGAAGGCCCGCTTCCGCAATCCCGAGACGGGCAAGCCGGAGCACGTGCATACGCTGAACGGCTCTGGCCTCGCGGTCGGGCGGTCCCTCATCGCGGTGATGGAGAACAACCAGCGCGCGGACGGCAGCATCGCGGTGCCGGAGGTGCTGCGCCCCTACATGGGCGGCGCGGAAGAGATCCGCTTCGACTAGGCGGGACGCCTAGACCATCTGCATCAGGAACAGGACGAAGAGCGCCACCAGCGCCACCGGGATCACGAACGAGATCCACTGCGCGGTGGACCCCTTCGGGCTCTCCTTCAGCATCTGCTTGGCTCGCGGCAGGAGGATGATCAGCATGACGACCAGCAGGGCGGCCGAGCCGATCTTCATCCACATGTCCATTCGATAGCGCTCCTCGTCCCAGAAACGAAATGCCCCGGCAGGACCGGGGCATTGTCGCTCAGTCGGCCTGGACGACCCGGTTAGTCGTCGCCGCTCGCGAAGCCGAGCAGTTGCAGCAGGCTGACGAATATGTTGAACATGCTGAGATACAGCGACACCGTCATCACCAGATAGTTGACGGTGTGCCCCTCGCGCACCATGCGGCTGGTGTCATACAGGATGAACCCGCTCATGATGAGCACGACGGCCGCCGAGATCGTCAGCGTCAGCGCCGGGATCTGCAGGAAGATGTTCGCCAGCGCCGCCAGCAGGACGACGATGAAGCCGGTGAACAGGAACCCGCCCAGGAAGTTGAAGTCCTTCCGGGTCATGAGCGCGTACCCCGAGAGTCCCAGGAAGATCGCTCCCGTGCCGCCCAGGGCGGCGCCGACGACCTGCGGCCCGTTGGGCAGCGACAGGTACATGTTCAGTATCGGTCCCAGTCCGAAGCCCAGCAGCCCGGTAATCGCGAAGACCACCCAGATGCCGTTGGCGGAGTTGGCGGTCCGGGGCAGGACGAACCACGCCATACCGAGGGCGCCGAACACACAGATGAGATACGTTGCCGGAGGCATGGCCATCACGGTGGATACACCCGCCATCACAGCGCTGAACAACAGGGTCATGGACAGCAACGTGTAGGTGTTGCGGATGACCTTGTTGGTCGCCAGCACCGCTTCCGTGGTCCGTGCCGGCATGTAGTTAGGCGTAGCCATAGGATTTAACCTCCTGATATATAACGTTTTCTCCCGACCATAGTGGGGTCGTTGGGAGCCAATTTCAATATCGACAGCCCGATCATACCCGGGCGCAGACAAGAATCAATCGCATTACAGGAGGTTAATGCGCCCTCGGGCGGGGGCGGAAAAGGCCCGGCAAACCAGTCGCTTGGAGCGGGGAGTCCAGGGCCCTGCTTCGCGGCCGGCCCGGTTCTCCTGTATCCTCCCTGACCCCCGGAGAGGTGGCTGAGTGGTCGAAAGCGGCGGTCTTGAAAACCGTTGGTCCGAAAGGTCCCGGGGGTTCGAATCCCTCCCTCTCCGCCAATTAAATCAATAGGTTGTTACCATTTCTTGGCTCCTTTTGGTCTCCCCAAATTGACGATTTGGTACAATTTCCTGACTGTGGTACACTGTAATTCGCTTGTGTCTACTTGAGGCCATGCGGTAAAGGGGGCCGTATCGCTACATTCCAGAAGCGCGGGGACTCAGTTCGCTGCATCATCAGACGCACCGGCTATAAGTCGCGCTCGGGATCGTTTCCCAGCAT
>JANQGB010000462.1 GCA_028277545.1 Phycisphaerae bacterium
TGCCGCCGAACGCCGGCTGAATCTCCACCGGATGCTGAATCTCGCCGGCAGCCGGCGGCAGCCCGAATTGCAGCAGCAGGCTTCTGTCCGGCAAGTCGCGATTGATGAGCCGCTCGTTGCCGACGTCGAGGTTGTGAAGCAGGAGGTAATTGGTGTAAACCAGCGGCGTGCTCTGAATCTTGTCGTTGTATATTCGCCACTCCGCTTTGCCCTTGGTGCCATGACAGGCCGCGGTGGCGCAGTTGTCAATCACGAACGGCAACACTTGACGTCGAAAAGTCCCCATGCGCGCCGGGTCGCTGCGAATCTCGAGGTCCTTACCGAAGGTGTCGGGGGCGTAGTCCATGATAAGCTGGGCCTTCTTGGCGTGGCGCAGCTTGAAGAACTCCTTGCGTGAGTAATCGAAGTCGGCCGTTCCCTCCATCTCGGCGAAGAAGCGGCGCAGGACATCGTTATTGAACTTAACGGATACTCTCTCGCTATGGTCTCGGTAGAGTTCGTGGCGACGGATAGACTGAATTTCCTCGTCGGTCAGTATACGCCCCAGTTCACGCTGGGATTGCCTGCCCTTCTGGCCGGGCGGCGCATCATCCCCCCCGCCGGCGGCGTCCAGCTCTCGTTTGGCTAGTTCCCGCAGCAGCTTAGCCGGGGCGTGATCCTTGTCTCTGCCCAGAATGTAGTTCGCTTGGCGCAACAGCAGCTTGTAGGCACCCTTGTCCTTGCACCACAGCGCAAGCTGATAATGACCGCTCAGGTCGTCACGGGCAAGCTTGTTGAACTTCTCGTTGTATTGCCTGGCCAGGTCGTCGTCCGGCGCCCCGGCAACAACCATCGCGGCCACGCCCAGTAGCACCGTCACGACTGCCGCACCCCAATACGACCGCAAGCGTTTCACTGTGTCAGTCTCCTCTGTCGGTCTGACGGGCCACCGGACGCGAACCGGTTGACGCCCGTGCTTGCTCGGTCTTACTATATCGGCAGGCCGTAAACTGGGCAATATGTCTCGCTACTGGGATCGAGAACCGGATGACCAAAGAGTTGGAACGCTTGGTCGGCAAGCAGGTCGTGCTGGATACGGCCGGACCGATTCTGTACCTCGGCACGCTCAAGGAACTGTCGCCTGCCGGATTCTGGCTGCACGACGCCGACGTTCACGACTGCCGTGAGGGACACGCCTCCAAGGAGGTCTATCTCCACGACGCCCACTGCAACGGCATCTCACCGAATCGCTGCAAGGTCTTTGTGATGGTCACGGCAGTCTTGAGCGTCTCGGCTCTGGCCGACGTAGTCGCCGACTGAGCAGCCCGGCATACAAACGGGGGGCACGGACATGAAGTTGTTTGTCACGGGTGGAGCAGGCTACGTAGGCAGCCACTGCGTGCGGTCGCTGTGCGATGCAGGCCACCAGGTTGTCATTCTGGATAATCTGAGCGCCGGGCACCGCCAGGCCGTGGACAACCGGGCGACCTTGCTGGAAGGTGACCTGGCCGACACCAAGCTGCTCAACGCGACGCTGGACGCCGGTGGTTTCGACGGCGTCCTGCACTTCGCCGCTTCGCTCGACGTGAACGAATCGGTACGCGACCCGCTGAAGTACTTTCGCAACAACGTGAGCAACACCATCGGCCTCCTGGAGGCTATGCAGCGGGCGGAAATCCAGCGCCTGGTATTCAGCTCGACCTGTGCCACCTACGGCATCCCACCATCGGTGCCGATCTCCGAGGACATGCCCCAGAACCCGATCAACCCCTACGGTCATACCAAGCTGGCCATGGAATGGGCCATGCGCGATTGCGCCGAAGCCTGGAACCTGGGCAGTTGCGCCCTGCGCTATTTCAACGCCTCCGGCGCCTCCGCCGACGGCAGCATTGGTGAGGACCACGATCCGGAAATCCACCTGATCCCGATCATCCTGCAGGTAGCCCAGCAGCGCCGCGACCAGATCAGCATATTCGGCATCGACTATCCCACGCGCGATGGATCGGCAGTACGGGATTACATCCACGTCGAGGACCTGGCCAGCGTTCACCGGCTGGCCATCGAGTCGCAGGAGCCCGGTGTCTTCCGCTACTACAACGTCGGCACCGGCGTGGGCAATAGCGTCAAA
>JANQGB010000484.1 GCA_028277545.1 Phycisphaerae bacterium
TCTTGTCGAAGACCATGACCGCCGTCCCCGCAAGCGCCTCGAGGTAGCGGCCACCCTTGATGAGCACGCCGCGGCGGGCGGCTCCGGCAATGCCCGACAGGTACGCCACCGGGGTGGCGATGATCAGCGCGCAGGGGCTTCCTACGATGAGCACGGCGATCCCGCGCCGGATGGACTCCGTCCAGGAGAGCCCGAGAATGAAGGGCAGTGTGAGGGCGGCTGTTACCGACAACGCGATCACGGCAATGGAATAAGGCGGGCCGATTCTGTCGATGAGTCGTTCCACGCGGGCCTTGCGCTGCCGGGCCTCGGTGACCAACTCGACGATGCGGGCCAGGGTCGTGTCGCCCGCCGTCTTGGTGACCTCGACTACCAGCCGCCCGTGCGTGTTGACAGTGCCGGCGAAGACCGGGTCGTCGCGAGCTTTCTCGCGGGGGACGGATTCTCCCGTGATAGCCGATTCGTCGACCGCGGAGCTGCCCTCGACGACCGTGCCGTCCAGCGGCACGCGGTCCCCCGGCCGGACGAGCACTCGCTGGCCGCGGGCAATCTCCTTCAAGCGGACGGTCTGCTGTCCGCTGCCGGTCAACAGGACGGCCTCAGACGGGCTGAGCTTGCGCAGTCCAACGATGGCCGACTGCGTTCGCCGCAGGGCGTAGGTCTCCATGGCGCCGGAGAGAGCGAACAGTACCAGCAGCAGGGCACCTTCCATGGGGCTGCCGATCCACGCGGCCAGGCCGGCTCCCAGCAGCATCAGCACGTCGATGTCGATTCGAAGTTCGCGAACGGTGTCCCACACCGACGTCAAGGCCGGAACGCCCGCAATGGTGAAGGCCAGCAAGGTGAGCAGATGAACTCCGCTGGAGGGCGCACCTGCCTGCCTGCACACAAACGCCGCCAGCAGGCACAGGCCGGCGGTGCCGGCCGCCACCAGCGGCATGTGGCGGTCCAACGCCTGGGCGGTGGGCGTATAGAACACGCTCGCCCGCCCAGCCTCCGCATCCGCCAGCGGCGCGTCCAGCAGCACCGGGTTGAGTGAGCGCCGTTTTGGAGCGAGCGGGTTCTCGCGAGTCATCGCTTGGCCTCGTCACGCTGGACGGTCCGCAGGGTCATCCGCCGGCGAAGGTCCGCCCCACGAAATGGACCACGCCGCCCGTGACCAGGCCGACGACGATCCAACTGGCCAGGGTGGGGATAATCCGCTGCGTGGCGCGACCTCGAATACACGCCAACAAGGCCAGCAGAACGGTACCGCCGATCGGCATCCACCATCGCGTGGCCGCCGCGTCGAGGTAGCAGACCGGGATCGCCAGCAGCAGCGCCGCCACGAGTGCACCGGCGGCGTTCCACACGCCGACCAATACCGGGTGATTGACGTTGTGGAAGAACAGGCCCAACTCCTCCTCCATCATGACCTTGAGCAACCGGTCGTCGTCCGCGCAGAGCGTGTCGACGATCTGATCCAGCAGCGGCGGGCGGAACCCCTTGGCCGCGTAGAGCTCGCGCAGCTCATCTCGCTCGTGCTCGGGCATGTCCCTGATCTCGTTTCGCTCACGCTCCAGTTCAGACTCGTAGTAGCGAAGCTGGGTCAGCGTTGCGATGCCGGTGGTCAAGCCCAACAACAACGCCATGCCCGCAGCGAAGGCGATCAGCAGGCCTCCGACCTCGGTTTCGACCTGGAAGGCATCCAGTGCCACCCACACCGCCCAGGTCAGCAGCACGCCGTCGCGAGCCCGTATGAGGGCCTGCCGTACGTCATCGACATTGCCCACGTGGGACTCGCCGGCCAGCATTCGACAGGCCTTTTGGCGGGCTTCGGCGATGTGATCCGCCGTGTCCCCCACTGGTACTGCTGCGTCATCCTGCATGTGCATGTGCGATCGGCATCCGAAGGTCTGGCTGTCCGCGGCGAAACCAGCAGGTATCGACGGTGAGATAACGGCAGAGATGATGGCGGTCAAGGCTGACGCGGCGGACTACGACTCGCTGGTGTGGACCTTGATCTCCCAAGGTTGGGATTGGTGGGTCAGCAGTTTGGCAAGATGGGTGGCCGCCTGCGGCTTGACGGTCAGCATGGCGTCCCGCTCGTCCTTCTGCGAAATCTCGGCCATGGCGGCCGCCCGGTCGGTTTCGATGAAGAGCTTGCCGCCCTTGGCCAGCGGATACTGGCGGTGCGAGGCGTATTTCTTGTAGACCATCCGCTTGTCGGTCAGGATCAGGCCGGCGGAGCCCGTTTCTGAACGGCTGAAGTCCTCGTCCGGGAAGTACCCCAGGAACTTCTCTTCCTCTTCCAGGCTGAACCACTGCGATATCTTCGCCCGGACCGCGAAGGGCAGTCTTCGCCACTGGTCATCCTTCTGCTGGCGGCTGGCGGTTTGCAGCTCCTTGTACTCCGGTTCGGATCGCCCGCCGTTGTTGCGGAAGAAGTCCAGTGCTATGGAGAGATTGGCAATCGCCACCTGGCAGTGCTCCATGGCTTCGCGGGAGAGCACGTGGGAGACGACTTCGCCGATGGCGCTGCACTGGCCGCAGACATAGTATGGCACCGGGTTGCTGAAAGGCGGCGGCAGCATGGAAATCGGTTCGAGCTGGTCGAACCAGTCCACGGGGTCCCGCTTCATGATGTCTTCCAGCTTACGGACCGTCCGGTTCTCGGCATCGTTCAATCGCAGGGCGTCACTACGCGGTAGCTTGTCGCCCCAGATCAGGAAATGGACCGTCAGGTCCTTCTGCCCCAGGCAGTGCACGCACCGGTGGGGGAAGGACGCTCGCAGAGCGGGGTCCTCCAGCAGGTAAGAGGGAAACTCGAAGTAGGCCCCGATCTCATCTATGCGATCGAATTTCACCCTGGGCTCGGCGGGTGGCTTGGGCCGGCTCCAGCGCTCGCGTTTGGCGGGGGCCTGCGTGGCGGAAGGCGTGAAGATGCCGGTGCTGCCCATGACGCTCGAACTGGCGGGGTCGTCCTCGGTGACCCATCCGAAGATGGTGTCGTCATCGATCTGTGGCTTGACGGCGATCTTGAATCGCTCGCCGCACTTCTTGCAGGTTGCTTTGCGGCCGAGTCGATCGGACGCGACGCGGTACTTCTGCAGGCAACCGGGGCAGACAACAACCGTTAAATCCGGCATCGGGGCACCACTCCGTCTGGGGTGACCGGTATAGACGGGGCGGGCCGGTCACACAAACCTCCGACGATAACACTAGTATGAACGACAAGGGCTACTCCGTCAATCGGCTCGCTCCGGCCGGACGGTCCGCTGCGCTGCCGTTAAGGCCGAAACGCCCGTTGATTTGCTGAGCGCGTGGTCCTAACATCGGGTGCTCGCCGCTACCCTTGGAGCGGCCGCAATCTCAACACCTGACAGAGGACGTACGCGCGGCTCTGGAGTCCGCTAATGGCACGTGTGCTCATCATTCACTCGGATCGATCCGCCCGGAAGCGTTTGGAGCACCACGCCGAAACCCATCATCAGGTGGCCGCCGCATCTGACTTGCGGGCCGGTCTCAAGCTCCTGGCGCGGACGCGCCCGCAGGTGGTGGTGGTGGGGCTCAGCGTCAAGAAGACCGAGGCCTTCGAGTTTCTGCGGCATCAGCAGCGCGACGGAAAGCAGATCCCCACCATCGTGGTGGCTTCTGCCGATGCAGGGTCGTACCAGCCGCTGGCCATGAAACTGGGCGCCGCGGCCTTTCTCGAATACCCCCTGGAAAACACCGCCCTGGACGAAGCCATCGCCAAGATCACCAACGCCGACTTCCAGTCCAAGGGCCAGCAGCCACCCATAACGGCCGAAGAGGCGGCTGCCAACCTTACCGAACTAGAGGCCGACCTTAACCGCCGGATGCAGTGCTTCGCGGGCAAGAACCTGGTCTACATCCAGTCGTTCGTCCTCGGCGGCGGCAAAACCTCCACGCCGCGTATCGCCCTGAAGTGCCCGCTGCGGAAGCAATATGGCGAACCGCCCAACGTTTACTACGAGTACGTCCGCGACGTATGCTGCTCGAACCCCTCGACCTGCACTGCCCATCAGACGTTCAAGGC
>JANQGB010000624.1 GCA_028277545.1 Phycisphaerae bacterium
CCCCGCTGACCTCACCGAAGGTTTCGCGGTTGAGCCGCCCCCGACGGGCGTCTTCGCCAACGTCGTGTACAACGCCAGGCCACCCAGGGCCAGCAGAGCCAGCGAAGCGGGCTCCGGCACGACCGTGAGCGAACCGGCGTTGTACACGACGTTGGCGAAGACGCCCGTCGGGGGCGGCTCAACCGCGAAACCTTCGGTGAGGTCAGCGGGGTTGTCATCGCCAAGGGTCAGGCCGGTCGTGCCCAGGGCCAGACCCTGGAAGACGACCGTGGCCAGGACAACATCATCACCCCAGACACCGACGCCCGGAGGGGTCGGAGCCAGACCGGCCAGCCCATCGCCATCCGGCGCAAAGACCGGGTCGAAGTCGGCCCCGATGACCGGTGCGCCGACCAGGCCGGCAATGGCACCGTCGTCGATGGCCAGGTCGATACCCCAACCAATTACCCGATCGGCCTCCGGGATGTCAGCGACGATCTCGACGGCGATCGAGTTGCCCAACAGGACGGTGTTGCCGGCGGGATAGTTGAACCCGACGACAATGTCAGCAGCTGCCGGACTAACCGCCCAAACCACAGCAGCCAACGCCGTACACATTAGCAAGCTTTTACACTTCATTCTTGTACCTCCTCGCATCCTCGGGATGCGGCCTGCATCCACCTGATTCTTCACTTTTCAAGAGAAATCACGAGCAACCGGATGCCTGCCGGAGAATCCGGCAGGCATCCGGTGCGTTAGAGTTCAACTAGCGACGAGTCGCCTCGTAAGACCCCAGCGTATCCGTGTCCTCAGTCGACCCGATGGACTCCTGGCTGCCCGGCGAGATGCCCAGCAGACGGCCGCCAGCGGCGCCGCGGAAGCACATCAGCCATTCCTGGTAGTCGACCAGGGTGATGACGCCATCGTCGTCGAAGTCGGCACAGGCCTCGTAGCCAGCATCACCGAAGGCGGTCCCGAAGGCGGACAGGAACAGCGCGTAGTCCGCACCATCCACCGCCTCGTCACCGTTCAGATCGCAGACCACCTGGCAATCGTCGGGGATACCGTCCGTGTTGCAGTCGTTGGCCGGCGGACCCTGCGGGCCGTGCAGCTCGTAGGCCATGTCGGTAGCACCGTCATAGCTCCAGGGCTCCTCGGGCAGGGTGAAGGTGAACGCCTGGCCAGCGATACCCAGCGTCGGATCGAGGTTACCGGCCTCCCAGAACCACTGGTCGGGGTTGCCCACGGTGTCGTTGAAGATCTCGATGTGCACCGGTCCCGGACCAATGGTGGTGGTCGAGAACTCTAGCGTGTAGACATACTCGGACACACCGAACAAGGACACGCCAGTGAGCTCCTTGGTGGTGGCGGGCATCGGACCGAAGGTGGCAATCTCGGCACCCGGCAGCCCACCAGCATCATCGCGGATGATCAAGGTGAACGCGTCCGGATCCTGCGAAGTGTCACCTGGGTGATAACCACCCCAGAACCTCACCATGCCGACACCATCGGCGTCGACCATGTTGACGTTCTCGGCCAGGATCTGCATGCCAGTCCCGCACGCCGCACAGTCGAGGTCGGAGAAGATACCGTTCGACTGGTTGGGGAGCTGGATGAGCGGCAGACCCGGGGTCGGGCAGCCACTGCCCATGCCGAGCACCGACTCGGAGGCACCGAACTCGCCGCCGTCACCGACCAGCGAGCCGTCCACGTAGACCTCGTAGTAGCCAAGGCCGTAGCCGCAGCAGATACCATCGCCGTAGGAGTCGAAGATGGTGAAGTCGTAGCAGCTATCGGAACAGACATCCACGGGGGTGCTGTACAGCGTGCCGCCGTCAGCATACGGGCCACCGGAAGCGACAACGCCGACACCGCGCTCAGTGAGCGTCCAGGTGGTCTCACCCGGATAGTCGTCGGTCAGGATGTCGATGGTGATGACCGCGTCCGGAACCGTGCAAGGCACGTCGCGGGCGAAGCCAGGCGCCTCGTCCAACTGGCACTCATCGGGGATGTCGTCCCCGTGGCAGTCCTCGCTGGTGCCACCGTACGCCGGAGTGACGTCGCAAATGTCGGGGATGTCGTTGTTGTTGCAATCCTCGCCGAGTTCGCAGACGTCAATCAGACCGTTCTCGTTGCAGTCCGAGCACCACGGGGCGCCGTCGCAGTCAGCCAGATCGCACTCATCGGGGATACCGTTACCGTCACAATCGACCGAGTAGCCGGTATCGATGTCGCAATCGTCGGGCACACCGTTGGTGTTGCAGTCGTCCTCGCAACCGTCGGGGATGTCGTTCTCCTGGCAGTCGAGGCACCAGGCCGAACCGTCGCAGTCGGCAATGTCGCACTCATCGGGGATGAGGTTGCCATTGCAGTCCGCGCCGGTGATCGCACACAGTACGATGAAGTTGGCGGTCACGATGTCCCAGTCACCGGTGGTGTAGAACAGGCCCGTGTTGCCCGGGCTGTAAAGCACCGTGAAGCCGGGGATGTAGGCCTGGGCGATGGAGCCGTCGGTGAAGGTACCGTCGGCAATGCCGTCGCCGGCAGCCTCGCAGACATCGTGGTAGTCGCCGCCGTATTCGGTGGCTCGTCCTACGCTGGCGACGGCACCACCTGTCTCCACGAGGGTGTCACCGAATACGGCGGCGACTACCACGATGTCTGCGAGGCTGCCGGCGACGGCATTGCCGACGGTACCT
>JANQGB010000807.1 GCA_028277545.1 Phycisphaerae bacterium
GGCTGGAGCAGGTCCTTTTCGATCTGATCGACGCCCGCTCCGGCTATGGTGTCGTGCGGATGGCACTTGCACAGTTCTTTCCAGGCCCGGGTAAGAAACGTGGTCGGATACTCTTCGCCCAGCAGCCAGGCCAACGTCGCCAGGGGCTCCGCGTAGCGCTGGAGGAGGATCTCCGCCTCGGCGTTGGTCCGCTTCTGCCGGGGGCGGGCGGTGATTATATCCCCCAACAAGGTGGTGTCCGGGCTGGGGAGTCCGGCGTCTCGGCGTTCACCTTGGACGGTGGGTAACTCGATACCCTCGCGCTGGATCTCGGCCCGAAAGGCCTCGATGAAGTCGGGCAGATTGGAATGGAAGATGCGCCAGTTGACCGGCAGTTTGGCTTTCGCTTCTTGCAGGACACGGTCGTCCAACAGCGTGGGCATCGAGGTGTCCATGCCATTCATTAAGGAAATCACAGAGCCGGGGAAGTGCTTGGTGTTCTCCTGGAGCAGCGCAGTGATCAGCTGCGGAACCTCCTTCACAGCGTCGCGACTCTGCGACGCCGCCAGAGTAGCGTGCTCCAGTGAGCGTCGCGGATCGCAGAAGTGCACCGGCACCTGCCCGGAGGTGTAGTCGTAATCGCGCTCCAGAACGCCGCCACCTTTGGACACCGGTCTCATGACGCCGAAGTAGAAGTTGTACCTGGCGGCTCGCGAGCAAAAGGCCTCGGTACCGTCAGCGCCGATCCAGTTGAAGCAGACTCCGGGAGCCTCACGCTCGGAGACCCCACGATAAAACCAGATCGCGTCGATGTCGAAGCCGGCGTAAATCTGCGGTAGTTGCGAAACCTGCCCGAAGCCAAACGGTGTATAGCCGACCTTCATCACCTGGCCGAAGTCGCGGGCGAGCTGATGCCCGATAAGCAGGTTGCGGACGATGGACTCCCCGAAGAGACAACTGAAGTCCGGAGCGGTGTACCACGGCCCTACCCAGAGCCGCTTCTGGCTAACGTAGTTGCGCAGTGCCGATTCGTTCTCCGGGCGAATCTCGAGGTAGTCCTCCAAGGGGACGGTCTGTGAGTCGAGCAGAAACTGGTATTCGGGTACTTGGCCCATCACTGCCAGCAGGCTATCCAGGAACTTGACGGTGAGCATCCGCGTGAACTGGTAGTTCTCCGTCCACTCGCGATCCAAGTGGGAGTTGCAGATGACGTGCAGCTCGAAGTTTCTGCGGAGCAGGTCATCAGGTGCGTCGTTTACAGTGTCAGCCATTGTTCACCAGCCAGAGTGACCCGTGGATCAGGACGTTGCGGTTGGGGGGTATTCGTTGCAGAGTAAACGCAGCGGCGGTTCGTCCTCCTCGATACCAGGGAAGCGGGGCAGCTTCTCCAGGAAGCGGTTGTCGTTGGCGTCGTCGTTCACAGCACTGACTTCGCCTACCAGGACGTTGCCCGTGCCCTCGGCGCCCCAGAAGCTGTGATAGAGATATGGCGTCAGCGTGATGGACTCACCCGGCTCGAGTACCAGTTCCGTACCGGGCTGCACTTCGAGCGTCCGCCCGTCCATGGCCACGGCCACCTTCGTATCGGCGGGCCGTTCGTCCTGGTCGGCCTGATACACTTTGCAGATCAGGTTGCCGCCGCCGCGGTTGATGATGTCCTCGGTCTTCTTCCAGTGAAAGTGCATGGGAGTTAGCTGATTCTCGCAGACCATCATCAGCTTCTCACAGTAGGGTTTGGTGTCCGCACGGTCGTGGACGCCGTTACGTATGGTGAACAGTGTTAATCCTTGCCTGGCAAAGTCGCCCGAGCCGAAGTCGGCCACGTCCCATCCCAGAGCAGCGGCCCGAATCTCGTCGCACTCACTCCCCTTGCGCTGCCAATCTTCTGGCGTCCAGTGGGCGAAAGGGGGCAAATGAAAGCGAAAGGAGTCGGCGAACTCGATCATTGTCTGAATGGCGCTGTTTATTTGTGACCGTTTCATGATGCCCAACTCTCAGGTGACATTGCTCCGCTCACGTATATCTGGACATTGATCCAAACACTGTAGTTCCATTTATGGCTAATGAGCAGCGTTGCGTCAAGGGGAACGGAGGTTGTTAAAACGTGAGAGAATTCTCTCATGGCGGAGCCACAACGCCCGCTAAAACGCGCTTCGGGAAAGCGGCATCAATCGTTACAATGGAAGAGCAGTGGCAGGCCTCTGTAGGTTTGCCGACCGGACCGGAGCGAAGTCAGCCGTGGCTGTGGCACGACACTCTCGCGCAGCGGTTGACGAGTGGGGAACGTGCCAATGACCAATACAGACCTGACAGGCAGGGAGATTCTGCTCAGGGCGTTTCGGAACGAAGCGACCCCGCGTGCGGCGTGGATTGCGTTTGTCGGCGTACACGGTGGAAAGATGATCGGCGTGTCCGCGGCCGACTATCTGCAGTCGAGTGATTTGATCGTGTCCGGCCTGATCAAGGCCCACGAACGTTATCGGCCCGACGGTCTGCCCGTCGTCTTCGACCTGCAGATGGAGGCCGAGGTGTTAGGATGCCAGCTCCGATGGGCCGAACAGACGCCGCCATCTGTCGCTACTCACCCGTTGGCCGAACTCTCACTTGCAGAGTTGCCGCAGTTCGACGTTGACAAGGGGCGGTATCCCCTGGTTTTGGAGGCTCTACGGACCGTCAAGGGAAGGTTGGGGGAGAGCACCGCGCTCTACGGCCTGATTACCGGACCGTTTACGCTTTGTTTGCACCTGCTGGGCACCAACGTGTTCCTGGACATGTACCAGGCGCCGGAGAAAGTCCGCGATATCATTGGCTTCTGTACCGACGTGTGCAGTCAGGCGGCTGACGCTTACCTGGCAAACGGCGCCGACGTGGTAGCCGTTGTCGATCCGATGACCAGCCAGATATCTCCCGAGCATTTCCAGGAGTTCGTGTCTGACGGGGCCAACCGTGTCTTCGAACACGTGCGCAGCCGGGGCGGGCTTTCCTCGATGTTTGTCTGCGGAGACGCCACCCGCAACCTGGAGTGTATGTGCCAAACCGCCTGTGATAACGTGTCCGTGGACGAGAACGTGCCGTTGGACCTGCTCAAGGAACTTGCCTGCAAGCACGGCAAGTCGTTCGGCGGCAACCTCAAGTTGACGGCCGCCCTGCTGATGGGCACGCCGGACGATGCCAAGTTGGACGCCATCCGCTGTATCGAACTCGGCGGCACCAACGGCTTCATCCTGGCGCCGGGATGTGATCTGCCGTACGGCGTTCCCGAAGAGAACCTCGAAGCCGTTGCCCAGATGGTCCATGACGAGTACGAGCGCAACACGGCCGGCATCTCGCTCCGGGCCCGGGCAGCCTGTTCGTATGAAGACATCGTACTACCTGCGTACGGAGCGAGGGACGAGGTATATGTGGATGTAATCACGCTGGATTCAGCTTCCTGCGCACCCTGCCTCTACATGATGAACGCCGCTCAGGATGCCGCCGATACGCTGGGCGAGGGAATAGTCGTGCGGGAGCGGAAGATCACCACGCGCGAGGGCGTCGGCTTCATGACCAGGCTGGGTGTAGCCAATCTGCCGACCATCTGCATCGACGGCGAGCCACGGTTCGTCTCGATCATCCCCGACGGCGAGACCCTGGCGCAGGCGCTGCGCGCAGCCAGGCATCGGAAGACGGTCATATGATTCCCCTGACGTTGGTGACCGGTTTCCTGGGCAGCGGAAAGACCACCCTGCTGCGGCGAATCTTCGAGCGCAACCGCGAGCGGAACTACGTCTATCTGGTCAACGAGTTTGCAGCGGCGGACATCGACGGGCAGATGGTAGGGTGTGACCTGGACAGCCTGGTGGCGGTGCCCGGTGGCAGCATCTTCTGCAAATGCCTGGTGACGGAGTTCGTGGGGCACCTGAGCCGCCTGGCGGAGCGCCATGCGGCCGGTCCGCAGATCGAAGGCGTCGTGATAGAGGCCAGCGGAATCGCCAACCCCAAGGTGGTGGGGCGCATGCTCCAGGAGACGGGGCTCGACCAGGCCTACGACCTGGGTACCATCGTAAACATCGTCGATCCCGGCAGCTTCATGAAACTGATTCACACGCTGCCCAACATCCTGGCCCAGGTTGAAGCGGGCGACCTGGCCATCCTGAACAAGATCGATCTGTACGAGGAGAACGAATTGAGCGCGGCAGAGGATGAGTTGCGACGCATTAATCCGTCGCTGCACATCACGCGGGCCAGCCACTGCCAGATCGATTGCGACCTGTTCGGCTCGTCTTCCAGTCGGGCATTGACGGGGGAGTACGCCACCTGCGTGGATCCCAACTTCGCCACGGCCACCGCTGTGCTGCCAATGGACATCGATCTCGACCGATTGCTGGACGACATCGGCGCACTGGGAGACGACGTCTATCGCGTCAAGGGGTTTGTCCGCGTAAATGGCGCGTGCCATTACCTTGACATATCGCCCGGCGGCGTCAGCCTCGCGCCTGCCGCGCCGCCCGAGGCACGGACCGAGTTGATCTTCATTGTGCGTGGCGATGCCAGGAAGCGCCTGGAGCCGGTTGTACGCAGGATTTCAGCCTACTGAGGAAGATGTGCCCCCCCGCCGCTACTGAACGCGGGCTGAGGGCAGGCAGCGTCAGAGTCGTTTGGGTTTGTGCCTGATCGTTAACGTTCACCGTTGGACCCGCCGACATACGGTCTCTCGTGGCCGCGCTAGACCTGGCACTGATGCCGGGTCTGTCACGCCGACCACTTCCGTTGACAGTTGCCAAGATGCCCGTATTGTGCGGCAATGGCATCAGGTTACCTCATCGCTACTCGCTTCGACGTACTGTATGCCGCCGGCATCCAACGGAGAGCGTACGACAACATTCTCACTGACAGCTCGCCAATCTACGGCGTTCCTCACGAGAGCCTCCCCTTGCCAGGTGGTACCCGCCCCCGGTATCGGGGCATAGATCGACAGCCACTGCGGGCGTTGACTTATGAGAGCGCACGCCTCATTACAGAAGCAGGCGTCCCATGCGAAGCCAACGACGCGACAGCCGTGCTCGACCAGATCGAGGTTGCCACCGGCCGAGAAGACGGCTGGGTTACGGAAAGGCATTCCATCTACCGGGCCTGGGACGCACTCGGTGAGGCCCAGGCGGAACACGAGGTGATCTTCGCCAAGGAATGCGAAGACATCGCACATTCTCCCGTGGGCGCAGAGTTTCTCGGATGCGACACCGCATATTTCGTCTCAGATCACTTTAGCTGCATCTGCGATGCCCTCTTCTTTCCCAGGTGGCACGGCACAGACCCCGAAGGCACGCTATTTCGGCCGCACTTCGACAAGCTGAACACCAACGGGCTGTTTGACAGCAACGAGGCAGCTCTGGACTATCTGCGATACTACTTAAGCTTCGATTGGACAGAGAGGGCCGACAACTTTACGAGTATCGAAGTCTACTCTGTCATCCCCGCCGCCGAAGAGACTCACAACTGAATGGGGCGTCGTCCGCCGCCATCAGTGCGGGTCCCCCACCCCTCGCTGCACAAGGGGGGGGAACTCGCTATCAGCTCCCGAATCGCACGGCGATGGTCACGATCTTCTTGGCGGCGATGGTCAGCTCGATTCGCCCGGCATCGTCCACCGTTATGCTCTCCTGTTCGTTGCCATCGAGGTCGACAAGGTTTGCCGAAGCGATCGGACCGTCAAACGCGATCACCTCGTCCACAGCCTGGGCATAGGGGTTGAAGAGGCGCAGTTCGGTACGCTCCTCCTGGTAGCGTCGCCTGAGCGAGGTGACTATCACCCGGCCTGGCTGCATTGACAACTGGCCGAGGGTTGGGGGCAGGGTGCGGTCCGTCTTGTCGGCCTGTTGGCGCGGCAGGATCTGCTGGGCCCGGATGCCGGCCGCGGTGAACTGAGCGAGTTGCGCCAGCCGGGTGTACGACGGC
>JANQGB010000897.1 GCA_028277545.1 Phycisphaerae bacterium
CAGCGGACACTGGCGACCCCGGCCGCCTCCAGCCGCCTCATCTGCTCCCACTCGATGCTGGCCGTACTGCGGGTCACACAGCCGCTGGCCAGACGTCGCAACTGCACGCCAGCCGGCGGCGACGTGTACCGCTTCAGGTAGAACGTGCCCTCACCCGGCAACTCGAATCGAATCCGCTCCCTCCAGGACGGCAGCCTGGCCTTACTCAATCGCTCTCCGCCGGCGTAGGCAAACAGGTCATCGAGGTTGCGCAAACCCGCCCCCGCCAGCGTCACCGCGAACTCCGGCGCGACCGTCAGGTCTCCGGCGGCGGGCGCGGCAGCAGGCGCGCCCCTCTCGACAGACGTTGCCACCGCTTTCACGTTGCCTCCACCTGGCGGCCGGCCAGCAGTTCCTCGGATGCGGCCGCCACCATCTCGACGGTTACACCGGTCATGCAACAGAGACGCTGCGGGCCTTCCAGCGGGCAGGCCTTCTTCTGGCAGGGCCCGCACTCCACCGCAACCGCCACTTTTCGTTCCAGCGGATACTCCGTGTCTGTCCATCCCTGATGTGTCGGCCCGAAGACCGTGACCACCGGGACGTTGAACGCTTTGGCGATATGTCGCGGGCCGGTATCGTTGTTCACCAGCAGGTCGCAGCGCCGGATCAGCGACTTGAACTCGCTCATCGTGGTCACAGGGTCGTCGAACACGTGACCACCGCGTTTCATCAGGCCGCCTATGTGCCTGGCAATGGCCTCCTCACCCGGCGCGCAGGAGACGATCAACGCGGCTCCGTGCTTCTCAATCAGCAGATCGCCCAGCTCGGCAAATCGCTCCGGCAGCCAGAGTTTGCTGGCCCCGAACGACGCCCCAGGGCAGATCACCACCAGTGGCCTCCGGTCGGCCACGCCCAGGGCCGCCAATCTGCGTTCTATGGCTGCGTCGTCCTCGTGGCTGGCGACCAATTCGAGCCTGTCACCTGGCGGATCGCAACCCACGTGCTCGGCCAGCTTGCCGTAGTAGTCAACCATGCGGGTGACCGCTACCCGTCCGTCGACACGCGTGACGGGCAGCCGGTCTGTCAGCAGCAGGCCCCGCCCGTCGCGGTCGTAACCGACGCGACTGGGAATTCCCGCCAGACGCGTAACCAGTGCGGAGCGAAAGGAGTTGGTCAGCAATATGGCCTGATCCAGGCGGCGCCGGCGCAGTTGACTCCCCAGTCCCAGAAGCCCCCGACCGCGCCGGTGTTTGCGTTTGGGCTCCCAGGTGATCACTTCATCGGCCCAGCCGCAGCCTTCGAGGAGGTCGTTGATGATGGGGCGAGCCAGGTGAATGATCTTGGCCCGGCCGAAGCGCTCACGCAGGGCGCGCAACACCGGGCTAGCCATAACCACGTCGCCGACCCAACTCGGCAGGACAACCAGTAGCCGGCCGGGCGCCGGATCAGCCTGTAAGCGTTCTCTTCGCACGGCCGGGATTCTACCCCCCGCTCAGGGCGCTCACAACGGCGGACCGCCGGGCACGTTGACTCCAACTCGACCGGTGACTAACATTCCGCTTACGACAACCGTCAAACCGTTTCACAAGCGACATCCAGGAAAGGCAAGGGCAAAATGAGCGCCAAGTTCGAGAACCTCGACGCCCCCAGCACCGGCGAGCGAATCACCATGACCGACGCGGGGCTAGCCGTGCCGGATAATCCCATCGTGCCCTTCATCGAGGGCGACGGCACCGGGCCCGACATCTGGCGGGCGACCGTGCGCGTGCTGGATGCCGCGGTGGACAAGGCCTACGGCGCTAAACGCAAGATTGCCTGGTTCGAGGTCTTCGCCGGCCAGAAATCGTACGACAAGTATGGCACCTGGCTGCCGAACGACACCGTCACCGCCATTCGAGAGTATTTGGTCGCCATCAAGGGGCCGCTGACCACTCCCGTAGGCGGGGGCATTCGTTCGCTGAACGTCGCCCTGCGACAGATGCTCGACCTCTATGTGTGCCTGCGCCCGGTACGGTACTTCGACGGTGTGCCTTCACCTGTCAAGCGCCCTGAGCTGGTCGACATGGTCATCTTCCGCGAGAACAGCGAGGACATCTATGCGGGCGTCGAGTGGCAGGCGGGCACGCCGGAGTGCCGCAAGGTCATCTCCTTCCTGCAGGACGCCATGGGCGTCAAGAAGATTCGCTTCCCGGAGACTTCCGGCCTGGGCATCAAGCCCGTCAGCGAAGAAGGCACCAAGCGCCTGGTTCGGGCCGCGCTCAACTACGCCGTTGCCAACGGGCGCAAGAGCGTGACCTTCGTCCACAAGGGCAACATCATGAAGTTCACGGAGGGCGCTTTCCGCGACTGGGGCTACGAACTGGCCGATACCGAGTTCCGCGACCAGACCTATTCCTGGTCCCGCTGGGAGCAGACCAAGAAGGACAAGGGTGAGGAAGCCGCCAACACCGAGCAGGAGCAGGCTCTCTCCTCCGCCAAGATTCTGGTCAAGGACGCCATTGCAGACATCGCCCTGCAGCAGGTGCTCACCAGGGCGAACGAATTTGACGTCATAGCCACCATGAACCTGAACGGTGACTACCTTTCGGACGCCCTGGCCGCCCAGGTCGGCGGGATCGGCATCGCCCCCGGCGCCAACATCAACTACGACAGCGGTCACGGCCTCTTCGAGGCTACGCACGGCACGGCACCCAAGTATGCAGACCAGGACAAGGTCAACCCGGGGTCGCTGGTACTCTCCGGCGAGATGATGCTCCGCTTCATGGGCTGGACCGAAGCAGCCGACCTGATCATCAAGGGCATAGACGCCTCGATCAAAGCCAGGACCGTCACCTACGACTTCGAGCGACTGATGCGCAAGGAGGGCGGCAGCCCCACGCTGCTGAAGTGCAGCGAATTCGGAGACGCGATCATCTCGAACATGTGAGCGAGCCGGGACGGCGGACCGTCCCCATGCAGCGGCCTGATAAAGTGCAACGCCCTGGCACTGGTTGGCTCGCCTGACCGTGCGCCGGGCCGTCCCTAGTCGAGCGTAGCCAGCTTCGCCCGCCAGGGCTCGGCCCGCTCCGGCATGCCCCAGGCGTCGTAGAGTTGGATGATCCGGGTCAGGGCTTCCCGTACCGGCCGCAAGCTACCATGGGCGGATGCCTCCAGAACACCAAGGCACTTCAACAGCAGCGTCTCGGCCTCCCCGTAGCGCCCCAGTTCAAGCAGGCACGCGCCCGCCAGGCTCTGCGTCTCGGCGACTTGCGGACTGTTGGCCGGCAGCTTGTCCAGCCGGATGTCCAGCGCTTCCTGACAGTATTCCCGGGCTATCGCGAACTGACCACGTTCGTACTCCAGCGTCGCCAGCCAGTACAGGCTGATCGCTACACTCGGGTGCCTGTCATCCAGCAACTCGCGCCGCATCGCCAGCGAGTCCAGCAGCAGGGAGAGCGCCTCGTCGCGTCGCCCCAGCCGTAGCAGCGTCTTGCCCAGGTTGTGAACGGCGTTGGCCAAGACCGGATGCCGATCCCCGAGGTGCTCACGCCTGATCTCTATTGCCTCGCGAAAGAGTGACGCGGCCTCCGCGTAGCGCCCGGATTCAAACCTCAGCCCGCCGAGGTTGTTCAGCAGAACCGACTTGGCTTCACGCCAGGGCCCCCTAAGCTCGCTCGCGCCAGCCCGCCGGGCCATGGCTAGCGCCTCCTCCAACAAGGGCTCCGCTTCAGTATGCTGCCCCGCCTGCACCAGCGTCAGGGCCAGGTTGCTCAGACTTCGTGCCAGGCGTTGGTCGTCCTTCCTGATTAGCAGGCGATGAATCCGCAACACCCGACGCTGCAGGTCCACTGACTCATCGAAGCTGCCCTTCCGTCGAGCGAGTTCGCCCAGGCTGTTCAGGCTCTCCGCTACCTCCAGGTGGTTCTCACCGAACAACTCCAAGCGCAGGTTCAGGGCTTCTTCCAGCAACTCGCCCGCACGGTGCGGAAAGCCGAGGTTCAGATAAGACCAGCCAATGTTGTCGAGCAGCGTTGCTCGAATGGCCGGCTGATCCCGCAGTTCGTCCTGGAGACGTGCCGCACCCCGATCGAGAATCTCGCGGGCGCTAACCGCGGCAGCTTTGTTCGTTACCGGATCGGGGTTTCGAAAAACCTGCTTGAGGAACTCCAGCGCCTGCTTGGAGGTCTCCGCCTCAGCCTTGGCGCGGCGCGCTTCCTCAGCGGCCAGCCTCTCCGCACCTTCGGCCCAGAAGAGGTTGGCCCGCGCGGCGTCGCGTTGCGTACGCGTTGCCTGCGCCTCCCAGGAAATCCCGACGACAGCCACCAGCAGCGACAACACGACCAGAGCCGCCGCAGCCACACCCACCCTGTTGCGCCGCAGGAACTTGGCGGTCCGGTACCTGATCGTGTCCCGCTGGGCGAGCACCGGACGGCCTTCGCGGTAGCGGCGGAGATCCTCGGCGAACTGTTCCACCGAGGCGTATCTCCGGTGCGGATCTTTTCGCATGGCCATCATGACGATGTTGTCCAGGTCGCCGCGCAAGCGGCGGCGCAATCCTTCAGAGGTCAGGCCTCGCAGGCTGCTGATCGCTTCCGGATCAGACCGCTGCGACTCCTCCCCGCTCTGGGAAAACGGTTCGCCGGTGCGCGTGCCGGCCGTGCTGGGTCTCTCGTGGTCTGCCACGCATACCGTCCTCTCTATCTCGCCCGGCCCGCAGCGGCGCAGATCGTAGGGGCGCCGTCCGGCGAGTAATTCGTAGAGGATCACGCCCAGCGAATACACGTCGCTGACGGTGGTCATGGCATGGCCCAGCACCTGTTCGGGACTGGCATACTCCGGTGTCAGCAGACGCGATTCCGCGGCCGTCATGGTGCGGACGGCGCCGGCCCGCTCGTCACGCAGCACCTTGGCCACGCCGAAGTCGAGGAGCTTGGGCTCCCCGTCCCTGGTCACCAGGATATTGGCCGGTTTCAGATCCCGGTGAATAACCAGATTCTGATGCGCATAATGAACCGCGGAGCATACTGACTCGAACAGTAGCAGGCGCTGCGTGATTGAGAGCCGGCGCTGGTCGCAGTACTCGTCGATCCGCACCCCGTCGATGTACTCCATGACCAGGTACGGGCGTCCGTCCGCCGTCGCTCCGCCGTCCAGCAGGCTGGCGATGTGAACGTGGTCCAGGTGTGCCAGAGTTTGTCTCTCCTGGCGAAAGCGGCGCAGAATCTGCTCGGAATCCATGCCTCGCTTGATCAGCTTGATGGCCACCCGCTTCTCGTACTCTTCGTCCGCCCGCCTGGCCAGGTACACCACGCCCATGCCCCCCGCGGCAATCTGCTCCTCCAGGCGATACGGCCCGATGTCCTGGCCGACCATGGCGTCCGCCGACTCTTCCCAGGTCGACCTGTCCGGCAGGAGGGTAAACTGCGGCCCCAGGGCGGGTTGGTTCAGGAAATCCGTCGGGCCCTGGGCATTTACCACCAGCGACTCCACCTCCGCGCGGAGCGAGGAATCGGCGCCGCAGGCCTGGTCCAGGTACGCCTGCCGCTCCTCCGGCGATAGATCCACCACCTCGTGGAACAGTCGATCCACCTCGGGCCATGGTTCAGTCATTGGAGGAGTCCCCCCGCTCAATCTCGCGCCGGAGCCAGGCTCGCGCCAATCGCCAATCCCGGGCCACGCTCCGCGGCGACACACCGGTCACTGTGGCGGTCTCGTCGACCGTAAGGCCGCCGAAGAATCGCAGCTCGACTATACGCGCCTTCTGGGCATCGATTTCAGCCAGCCTGACCAGCGCTTCGTCCAAGGCCAGGACATCGAGATCGGGCCCACCAACGGCGGCCAGCGCCTCGTCCAGGGACACGCGGCGCTGGCCCCCGCCGCGCTTGACTCGCTGGCGGCGGCGAGAGTGGTCTATGAGCACGTGGCGGATGGCCGTGGCAGCGGCGCCGACAAAATGGGCCCGGCTCTGCCAGCCGGCTTCGTCTTTGCCCACCAGCCGGAGATAGGCCTCGTGGACCAGCGCCGTGGCCTGTAGCGTGTTCCCGGAGTTATCGGACTGGAGATAACGGTTGGCCAGGTTGCGCAGTTCGTCGTACACCAGGGGCAACAGCGCGTCGGTCGCCAGCCGGTCGCCCTGACGGGCACGATCCAGCAACCGCGTGATGTCCTCCCGCCTTGACCCCGACATGACCCGCCTCGCCGTCGCAAGACACCATCGCTGACCAAATCCTACAACGGATCTGGCAGTCCCGGCGACGTTCTGGCGCATTTATTATAAGGCACCGCACACCCGCGTGTGAACGTCTATGACTCGCGCGGCGACGGGCAATCAGACAAGAAACGACAAACCTGCTATACCCTGGTGGAGGAAGCAGCATGACAGTTAACGAGCGGAACAGGTTGACGGTCGGCGTTATCGGCACGCTTTTAACGACGCTGGCCACGAGCGCGACAGCGGAGCGTCCGAAGTACCGCGTGGAGCCGTACGAGGTCTACCCGGGACCTCGCATCGTGTGGTCGCTGCCGATGGCCCTCAACAACCAGAACGTGGCCTGCGGCCGATCCGAGGGCCCCATGGAGGCCCGGGCAACGCGCTGGCACCCGGACGAAACCGTGGTGGGCCTGGACTACTCGATCTTCCCGCGGGCCAACGCCCTGGCCATAAACGAGTCCAACTGGACGGCCGGGCTCAGCTACTACCTTTGGGACATGTGGCAGGCAGTCGTGTGGGCACCGGATGGAAGCGCCACCGTACTGGGCGGGCTTTGGCAGTCCTACGAGGGGCTCAGTGAAGTGCGGGGCCTCAACGACTTCAGTGTGGCCGCTGGGGTGAGTTCAAGCGACGACTCACTCGCCCGTGCGTTCCGCTGGACCGCCGAGACCGGGATGGAAGATATTGGCTCCCTGGGCGGACCACGCGCGGTGGCCACGGCCATTAACAACCAGGGCACGATCGTCGGCTACTCCGATACCGCCGACATCGACACGCACGCCTTCATCTACCGGGACGGCGACATCTCACCGTTGGGTCTGCTGCCGGGCGGAACACTGGCCGAGGCGCTGGACATCAATGAACAAGGGGTGGTCGTCGGGGGTGCCGACACCGGCGCGGTCGCGGACGAACCACTGCTCAGGTTTCACGCCGTCCTGTGGGACGAGAGTAGCCCGGGACTGGTTCCCGCGCCGCCGCTCGACCTGGGAGTGCCCTTCCCGGGCGGGCAGTCGTATGCGGTCGCCATCAACGAGGCCGGCCAGGTCGTCGGCAACGGAGAGAACCCGGAGGTGCCCGGCGACTACTACTTCCCCTGGATCTGGGAAGACGGCCAGATGAAGTTGCTCCAGGGCCTGATCCCGCCCGACACCGACTGGATTCTGTACCAGGTAACCGACATCAACGACAACGGCTGGATCGTAGGCAACGATGCCTACGGGCGGGCCCAGGGCTTCGTACTCATCCCGCTCCAGGACGGCGACATGGACTACGACGGCGACGTGGATCTCAGCGATCATGCCGCCTTCGCCAACTGCCTGACCGGCCCAGCGGGCGGCGTTCCCGTTGACTGCATTAGCGCCGACATAGACGAGGACGCTGACGTCGACCTCAGGGACTTCGCCAAGCTGGCCCGGGCCTACGGGCTGCCATAGTCATCGGCCATGCCGCGATTTGCGGGCGCGCACACAAAGCTGCACGCTTCGCGTAGTGCCATCCTCAAGACACCTGAGTAACGTCCGGTACGGTCGTTACTCGCCTAACTGGGTCTGGCACAAGGCCGCGTATAGCGAACAGCGCTGCGACAGTTCCTCATGCGTGCCCGTGTCGAGGATGCGGCCTTTATCCATGACGATAATGCGACTGGCGAAGCGGATGGTACTTAGGCGATGGGCGACGATGAAGGTGGTGCGTCCCTTGGCCAGTTCGGACAGGGAATGCTGGATTTTGCGCTCGCTCTCGGAATCGATCTGGCTGGTGGCTTCGTCAAAGATGAGAATCGGCGCGTCGCGCAGGATGGCCCGGGCTATGCACAGCCGCTGGCGTTGGCCACCCGACAGCGTACTGCCGCGCACCCCGATCATCTCGTCGAAGGCGTCAGCCTTCTCGGCAATGAAGTCTTCGGCATGGGCGCGTCTGGCGGCATCCTCGACGCTCTGCCGATCAGCGTGCCGCACGCCGTAGCCAATATTCTCGGCCACCGTCATGGCGAAAACCACCGGGTCCTGACTCACCAGGCTGATACGCTTACGCAGACTTCGCAGGGTAGCGGTGCGGATGTCGGCCCCGTCGAAGAGCACCTGGCCGGCCTGCGGGTCGTGGAACCGCAGCAGCATCTTGGTCAGCGTGGTCTTCCCGCTGCCATTGGGGCCGACGATGGCCACCGTCTCGCCGGCGGCAATCTTCACGGAGACCTCGTTCAGGGCCGGCTCCGGCGCGTTGGGGTAGGTGTAGGTGACGCCGCGAAACTCGATGCCCTGCGCCGGCGGCTGAAGCTCAATGGCCCCCTCTTCCAACTCCTCTTCGGCGGGCGCATCGACCACCGAGAATATCCGCCGGGCGCCGGCCGCCGAGCGCATGATCCTCGGGTAGACGTCCGCCACTTTGCGCAGCGGATCGATCAGCATGCCCAGCACCAACACCAGGCCCCCGAAGTCCTCCAGTCGAATCCGCTGATCGAGCACCCGGGCACCCAGCCACAGGGTCACCCCGGTGATGGCTAACACGCCCAGCACTTCCAGGGTCGGGTGGAGGATCGCTTCCAGCTTGGCAATCCTGAGTTGATAGCGAAAGGTCTTGCGGTCAATCTGCCAGAGGTGTTTCCGTTCGGTGTGCTCAGCGTTGTAAGCCTTGACGATTCCGATGGCGTCCAGGGTGGTGGTCAGGGCCCCGATCATCAGGCCGTAGGCCCGCAAGAGCCGCTTGTTGGCCCGGCGGATCTTTCTCCCGACGTACCAGAAGATGATGCTCACCGCCGGGGCCACCAGCAACATGGTGAAGGTCATCCTGGCGTCCAGCATAAGGGCGGCCACCAGCAGGAAGATAGCCTTGATCGGCTCCCGCAGCAGCTTGCCGAACAGAGACATCAGGCCCCGCTGAATCTCCTGGGCATCCTGCACGAAGCGCGAGACTATGTCGGAAGTGTGCTGGGTGAAGAAATCCATGGGCAAGCGCAGCACCTTGCTGTACAGCATGCGGCGCAGGTCCATGACCGCCCGCAGCACGCCCATGGCGGTGTAGTACTGGGCGACGAAGCGGGCCACGTTGCTCAGCACGACGGCCATGATGACGAAACACAGCACGTACACCAAGGTGGTCAGCCGGTCGCCGCGCTCCCGAACCGGCGGTACGAATCCGGCGACGTCCGCCAGCCGCCGCCACCGCCACGAAGCGTCGCCAAGCGCAACCGAAACTGTTGCGTCGCCCTCAGGATGTCGCTCCCGGTCTAGATAGCGGATGGTCAGGTCGATTGCCGTCGGGCCACGGGCCAGCGTCTCGAGCACCTCCAGCGGTGTGGCATGCTGGCCATCAACCGCAACGATCCCGTCGCCGGCCCGAAGATCGTGCGCCGCCAGCGGCGACTGAGCATCGACCTCGGCCAACCTAAGCGATTGCTCGCCGCTCAGCGTTTCAAGCGAGCCTCCCAAGTCGGCTTCGAAGGTCACCCCCAGCCGTTCTTCCGCCACGCTCCGGTAGACCCAGCCGTGGAAGCCCTCGTCCGCCAGCAGGACCTTGAGCACCGGCAGGGCGCCGAGCACGCTCACCGAGTGCAGGAAGCCGTAGACCACCGACGCAAGCAGCCCCACGGTGATGAAGCGGCGGTGAGGCCAAGCCAATCGAACCATCCGCCGGAAATCGGGCGAGCGGAGGCTGCCGCGCTTGGCGCGGTGTTTATCCTCAGCGTCGATCAGTGCGGGGTCCATCAGGCTACGGGTTCTCGGCCGACGGGGTGGAAGCCCCCTGCGGCTGGGTGGTGGGCGGCGCGGTCTCGAAGAAGCCGTCCGGGAGACTCTCCGGGGCGCTGGTCATGCGCCAGCGGCCGGCTTCCTCGATCAACACGATGATGACGTCGCGCTCGGGGTCGCGGACGCTGGGATCAAGCTCCACGATGGCCCGCACGGCATACAGAATCTTGCCGTCCGCCGGATTCAGAACCTGGCGCAGGCCCCGAATCCGCACCTTCTGCACGGATTGCCAGGCCTTGTGGAACTGGTCCCGCGGGAAGGGGTCATC
>JANQGB010000944.1 GCA_028277545.1 Phycisphaerae bacterium
CCCGACTTGAATCCACCGCCCACCTTGCCGCCGCTTGATCTGCCTGCCGAGCGCGAACCGAGACCGAGCGAACTGTCACAGTGCGTCACCACCGTTGGAAGTGACTGGCTGGTTGCTGCGCTGCAACATGCCCTGGAGGCCCGCCCGGTAGTGGTGGTCGGAGCCTCCGCGCCGCTGGCACTCGTGGAAGCGCTCCTGTTGTCGCTGCCTTCGGGGCGACGGGCCGAGCTGTCGTTCGGTGCGGGGCTGCGGTTCTCGCTGGGGCGTCGCTTCCTGCTGAATGTGGTGAACGCCGAGCCGAGTCAACTGCGGCATGCGGTTCAGGGGCACGGGGTGGATCTGCTGGAAACCGGCGATGGCAGGGCGGCGCCAGCGGTGGCCGCATCCCCCTGGCTGGAACTGGCCCGAGATCACTGGACCGCCGGCCGATGGGCCGAGTTGGCGAGCTTCACGTCGAGAGAGTTCCCGGACTTATCGGACCAAGGCCTGAACCACTACGCCCGCCTGCGCCGCCGGCGCGATGAACTGCACACCCTGGACGTCGCCGCTCTGGTTGACCTGGCGATCGAGCAGCTACGTGATCCGCAGACCGACGAACTCGCCGCTGAACTGGCCATCACGCTTACGCGCGAGGCGCTGCGATGTGTGGCGGATCATCTGTCTACGGCTTCCGTGGATGAACTAACGCGCCACTGGAGCGACGTCGCCGACCTGTGGCGCGACTGCGAGCTGGCCCGCGAGCCGCTCGGGCCGCTGGTGGCCGGTATGCTCAAGCGCATGACCCGGCTCTCGCCGGCGGAGGCCGCCACCTTCATTCCCTTCGTGGCCACGTCGCTCCGACCCCGCGCCGAAGAGCCTGCCGTCTGGCAGGCCGTCGACGATCTGCTGGATCACCTGGTGGAGTGGACCCATGATGCCTCGCCGGTCAGTATCGAAGGATTGGACCGCGTGGTGCGGAATTGGCCGGCGCAAGGCGATCTCGCTCCGGTGATCGAGCGTCTGCGCAAAGATCTCCAGGCCCGTATGGAAGAATGTGCCGCCCGGTCGGGGCCTCCGCCCGGGCCATAGGGCGTCGCAGGCGGTACCTGCCCGGGTGCCGGGACAAGCGGGCTGGCGTCTGTTTCACACTGGTTTCTCGTCATCGGCGCACTACCATTCCTTCGGAATGGACGACTGTACCGACAACATCTGGACCGCCCCAATTCCGCTGTTTCCGCTGCCCAACTGCGTGCTGTTGCCCGGAGCAGTGCTGCCTCTGCATGTCTTCGAGCCTCGCTACCGCCGGCTCGCGATCGACGCGCTGGAGCACACCCCGCAACGGCGGGCCATCGCCATAGCCCTGCTGCGAGAAGGCTACGACGACCTGTACCTGACCAACCACGCACCGATTCACCCGGTTGTCGGGGTGGGTACGATCCTCGAGCACCAGCAGCTTGCTGACGGTCGTTTCAACCTGCTGGTTCAGGGCGTCGCCCGGGCCTCGGTTCACGTCGAGGATGCCAGCGGTGCCTATCGCAAGGCGGTCCTGGTGCCCCGAGAATCGACGCCGCTGGTCGACGACGAGACCAACTACGCTGCCCGGCAGGTGCTCTGCGCGCTGCTCACCGAGGCGGCCAACCGCAACCTCTGGCCTGCTGAGGCAGTCGAGGGATTCTTCGAGGCCTTCCCCTCGACCGAGCAACTGATCGACGTGCTGGCCTTCCACCTGATTCCCGCGGACGAGACCATCCTCAAACAGCAGATACTCGAAGAACGGGAAGTGGCGAAGCGCATGTGCAGGGTGCGCGACTGGCTGAAACGGACCATCGCCACCCAACGCTACACGCTTCAGCCGCCGTTCAAGACCGGGGCTTGGCCGCCGCCTTGCTCGCCGAACTAGGTTCGAAACGCCGAAACGCCGAAACGCCGAAACGTCAAAACGTCGAAACGCCGAAACGCCGAAACGTCAAAAAGTCAAAAAGTCAAAAAGTCAAAACGGCGAAACGGCGAAAAGGCGAAACGGCGAAGAGGCGAAACGGCTAGACGGCGCTGGCGCTTGGCTGGCTTGGTGGGGCGGTGACTTGTACTTTGCGCTGCTGGATTAGCCGGTGAAGCTGGATAGGAAGCTGGGGATGTCTTGCAGGTCCACGTCGCCATCGGCGCTGTAATCGAAGCTGTTGAGGCAGTGAGGTACGGTTACGGGTTGCGTCGGTGCTGGTCGGGTATACGGGCCGGCCATGCAGTCCACCAGGGATGACCAGTCGTCAAGGTCGATTGTGCCGCTGGCATCCATGTCGCCCATCTGGCACCCGCGCTGGTCGATCGCCACGCCTGACGGGGTGCCAGGGCAGTCATCGTCCGCCGTGGGCACGCCGTCGCCATCGGCATCAAGCGTACAGGGCGGGTAGGGGTCCGGCTCACCGCCACCTGTCCAGGCGCTGAGCAGCGCGGCGTAATCGGCGCAATCGATGTCGGCGTCGCCATCGAAGTCGAAGGTCTGTAGCTCTTCGAAAGTGCCCGGAACGTAGCTGAGACCGACCAGCGGGCCGGTGCGGGCCGCGATGAGGTCGATACGGTCGCTGTTGTCTACCTGGCTGTCGAGGTTGTGATCGCCGCGCAGTACCAGGAGAGCCAAGTCTCCCGGACCGAGATGGTCGGGTACGGACAACACGTAGCCCACCGGCGCGTAGAACTTCAGTTGGTCGACCGCCGGCGTGGCCGGCAGATCCACGGTGAGTTCGCTGATGCCCAGACGCTCCGGGGACTCGGGCGGCGTGAGCCGCTGTGTCAGTGCCGCCGATGCATGGAGGTACAGCGTCCCCGCAGTGTCGACGGGCACGTCGACGGCGAGTTGGGCGTAGCCACGAACGAACATACTGACAGCATCAGGCACGTACCCAGGATCGCTGGGCCCCAGGACCTGTTCTTCGACCAGGACCACGTCTCCGGCGGTGAACAACCCGTAACCGGTAAGGAATACGGTGGCAAATGACGCAACCTGGGGGCCGCCGTCCGACCAGGCCAGGCGGATATGAAGTGTGCTGGAGTCGAGTCCATCAGCCGGCGTCCGCGTCAAGGTGGACTCGAACCGGGTGTAGACCGTCACCGCCTGTGCGGGGCCGGCTGGCCCGTCAAGCTCGGCGTCACTCAGGAACACATAGGCGGAGGACGAGGGCGAGTACATGTTCACCTCGTCGAATCCTTCAGCCTCGAACACGTCCACCACGTCCTGGGAGAGTAGACCCTGGGAGCGGAGTTCGAATCGGTGAGGGGCGACGACTGCCTGGCCGAACGCGCCGGCGGGCAGATCGAACGCGTAAGGTTCGTACTGCCCGGTGGCGTCGCGGTACATCCTGGCGGCGGCTTCCTGGGTCAGGTCCACCTGCACGCTCATGAAGGGGTGCGGCCAGACAGGCTCCAACTCGGCATGCCCGTCAGCAAAGACGACGCACCTGGCCAGGCCGGCGTGGTTAGCCACCGTATTGTCGGCGAACATGACGGTGTCGGGCGGCTCGCTGGCGCTACCTCCTGCACCGGGGAAGTCGAAACTGATCAGGGCGCTGTTGGGCGCATCTGGTGTGTCGTTGTCGATGGCGGTGGGGACCGGGTCGGGATCGCCGGGATTGTAGAACGACTGCGGGTCAGATACGTAGCCTCCGGCGTATAGCTCGCTGGCCAGGTCGGGCCACTGATCGTGATGATCGTTGGCGTACAGCATGACGCCGAAAGCGAGGTCCCGCAGACGGGCCTGGACTTGCGTGGGATTGTAGCTCTGAGATTTGGAAAGCCACCAGGTTACTGTGCCGGTACCGTCATCGACATGGCTGGCCCAGAGGGTGACTCCGGATGACGTGATGAGGAACTGACCGCTCGCATCGGACGCCGCAAAGCCGAGCGCCGACGCGCATGCGCCCAGAAACAGTGTACGAAGGGATTGATCACTACCCGCGCGCATGCTCGATCTCCTCCTTGGTATCGATCAGATACCCCCCTACGTCTCTGCAACCGCGGTTTCCCCGTATTCTGAACTGTGGAACTCAGCCTACCTGAACGACAAGCTCGGTTCAAGCGCCGCTACGTGCCGTTACCTCCGCGCGTGACTGCATTGTGGCCACTGTCTCGACCGTGACGGTGGTGCAGACGGACGGCGGGGCAGCGGGTGACGCTTTGCTTGTGGGAGCGATGGCATTTAAACTCCGCCGCGGGACTCCGATTGTCGCGAGCGGAGGCCAGAGGATTGGCCCGGGGGCTGGGAAGCGTCTCGGTACACCTGGGCCCGGGTTGGTTGATCTCAGGGAGCTGTCGGCATGAGCGTGGCATACTTCGACTGTTTCAGCGGAGCCGCGGGGGACATGATCCTCGGGGCGCTGATCGACGCGGGCGCGGAACTGGATACGGTGCAGGGCCAACTCGACAGACTCGAGGTCGACGGCTGTGCGGTTGGGGCGGAGAAGGTGACCAAGGGCGGGCTGGCCGGCACGCAGATCACCGTGGCGGGCGAGTCGGGTGCCGGCGCGCCGCACCGTTCGCTCTCCGACGTCCGCGAGATCATCGAAGGCGGCAGCCTCTCCGAGCCCGTCACGCAGCGATCGCTGGCGATCTTCGGTCGGTTGGCCGAAGCCGAGGCGGCGGTTCACAACTGCACGGTCGACAAGATCCACTTTCACGAGGTCGGGGCGGTGGACGCCATCGCGGACATCGTCGGGGTGTCGGTAGCGTTGGACGCCCTGGGCGTTGACCGCGTGGTGTGCTCGCCGATACCGGTGGGCTCCGGAACGGTGACCTGTGCCCACGGGGTGCTGCCGATTCCCGCGCCGGCCACCGCCAAGCTGCTGGAGGGCGTGCCGCTGGCGGATTGCGAGGAAGTCGGCGAACTGACCACGCCGACCGGGGCGGCTATCCTGACCACCGTCGCCGAGTCGTTTGGCCCTCTGCCGGCCATGACCATCGAACGGGTCGGCTACGGAGCAGGACGCCGGGAGGGGCGTCACAGGCCTAATCTGCTGCGGGCAATACTGGGAAGCCCGGTCGGTGGCGCGGAGGCGGACGAAATCCTGATCCTGGAGGCTAATATCGACGACGCATCGCCGGAGGTGGTGGCCTATTCTATCGAACGCCTGCTGGATGCGGGTGCACTGGACGCCTACTGCACGCCGATATACATGAAGAAGTCGCGGCTGGGGATGTTAGTGACTGTTCTGGCATCGCCGGACCGGGTCACCGACATCGAGCAGGTGCTGTTTGCCGAGACGACCACCCTGGGAGTCCGGCGACATGGTGCCCGGCGATCGAAGCTCGCCCGCGAGATCGTCCAGGTGGAGACGTCGTTCGGTCCGATCGGCGTCAAGGTCGGACTACGCGGCGGCGAGGTCGTCACCGCGGCGCCGGAGTTCGAAGATTGCCGGGCTGCAGCCCGCCGCGAAGACGTCGCCTTGAGGGTGGTCATGGAGGCCGCCCGGGCAGCGTGGCGGGACCGGAAGTAGCCTGGAGTCTCCGCCGTGAGGGCCGCGGCGGACGTATCGCGGTCCGGATGGCAGGTCCTCTACGCACCGGTTGAAGACCTCCTGCCCCGACGAACGTTGCTGGCGTCATGGTGACGCGTTGCGACCAGGGCATGAGGCTCGGTCGATCTGAACCCGAGAGCGACATGGACGTCTGCAATCCAGCCTCACCCTTGGACGGGCTCCTGATACTGGCGAAATCCTCGCCTTCCTTCTCCAACGGGCAGATGGTGCTTTGCCTGCTCATAGTGGGCATTACGGCCATGCTGCTGATCTCGACCCGCCGCCGCGTCCGCCAAGCGCGGAGCTCGCCGCAGGCCTACACGCGGGAGCAGCGGTCCCGCCTGCGTGAGGAGGAGTCGGTGGTGCAGGACATGCAGGAGCTGATGGTGCAGCTCGAGGATGTGTCCCGGGGCATCCAGGCCCAGTTGGACACCAAGTTCGCCAAGCTTGACTCGGTGATCGCGGATGCCGACGACCGGCTGGACCGGCTGGAGCGGATGATTCGCCGATGCGACGGCAAGCCGGCCCTGGAGGTGACCGTCGATGACCAGACGCCGCCGGCGCCACCGGTTGTTCCCCGGGACGATCCTGACCGCCGGCTGATCTTCGAGCTGGCCGACGCGGGCCGTTCGGCGGTGGAAATCGCCCAGCAGACCGGCCAGTCGACCGGGGAAATCGAACTCATCCTGGCGCTGCGTAATACCGCTACCGCGCCAGCTCCCTGATCTTCACTTCAAGAGCACTCGCTTATGGGTCGTTTCGCGCAATCAACGCCCTTGGGCGGCCCGTCGGCGGTACCTGTCGGCACATGGTAGTCTGGCGGGCAGTCCGGGCGTACAATTGACCGTCACCGCGATCCACTTCGCGGAGGGGATGTTGGACTGACCCGTTGCGAGAGCGCCATGGGGCTGAAGGTCACTTTTGTGAGCGGTCCACGTCGGTCGGGCAAGAGCATGGTTATCCAGTCCATGCTGTCCGAACTCTACCGTGAACCGCCGCACTATCTGAGGTTGGCTGCAGTCGATGGCGACAAGAAGCAACCCCCGCCCAAGCGCCAGGCGCCCGATGCCTGCGGTGTTCGCACGGCCCGGTGGCTTAATTACAACGCCGACGGGATTTTCGAGGTGCTTCCCGAAGCGCTGACCCGCATCCATCGCCAGGATCGCAACGGATCGGTT
>JANQGB010001010.1 GCA_028277545.1 Phycisphaerae bacterium
TCAATCGCATGCAGTGTGCCCTCGACAAACATGCGATTGGCACGGAGCAGGACCCCATCACCTTCACGCGCGACCCGGGCATATCCGGCTGGGGTGGCCTGCGCTTCTTCTACGCCGATGGTCTCAGCCGCATGTCACATTGCACTGTCGAATGGGGCGACATCCATCTCCTGACCGCGCCGTTCAGTCAGGGCGCGGGTATTCACTGCGATCATTCCGCCGTCCACATCGATCAATGTAACATCCGCCTGAACTGGGCGGTGGATGGCGGCGGGATCTTCTCCAACGAGTGCGACCTGGTGCTCACCGACTCCGACATCACCCAGAACCTCACCCCTGAGGGAGTAGGCGGCGGGATTATGATCACCGGCTACGAGGAACCGTTGCTGGTGGGCAACCGAATCACTGACAACTTCGCGGATTCCGGGGCGGGCATCGCCGTCCGAGACGCCGATGCCCTGATCATCGACAACCTGATCAGCAACAACGAGGCTTACGACTATGAGCTCTTCCTGGCCGCCCACGCCTATGGGGCCGGCATCCATCTCAGCCAGGATGCCAACGCGTTCATTGCCGGAAACCTGCTTGTTGATAACTACGCCCACGCCTTCGGCAACGTGGGGACCTCGGCCGAAGGCGGTGCCATTCGCTGCTTTCAGGCCGACCCGATCCTGGTGAACAACACCATAGTGAACAACGTGGCCCAGGGACCGCTCTCGACCACCGGCTGGGGAGGAGCCGTCGCCACCTACAACGGATATCCCAGATTCGTCAATAACATCCTCTGGAATAACGAACCTCAGGAACTGGCCCTCGATACCTTCGCCGCCCACGACGCCATGACCGTTCGCTACAGCGATGTACAGGGCGGCGAGGATGACGTCCTGATCGACGACGGCTTTGTGTTCTGGCTCGAGGGGAACCTGGACGTCGATCCTTGGTTCGTGGATGCGGACGGGGACGACTTCCGCCTCCTGCCAGGATCGCCCTGTGTAGATGCGGGCGATCCGGATTCCACGCCGGACGCCGACGGCTCGATCCGCGACCTGGGCGCCTTCCCGCTCGATCAGAGCACGCTGGGCGACCTCGACGGCGATGGCATCGTTGATCTGGATGACATCACGGTATTGGCGACGTGTCTGGCCGGCCCGGGGGCCGACACGCCCCCGCCCGGTTGTACCGACGGCGACTTCCTGCCTGCCGATCTGAACGGGGACAGGTATGTGGATCTTGGAGACTACGGTGTTTTCCAGCAAACGTTCGGCGCAGTCCAGCAGACCGGCGAGGCCGGCGCCTGTTGCCTTCGCGGGCTCTGCTTCGAGGCCGGCAGCGAGCGGGCCTGCACCGACTACGCCGGCACCTACCATGGCCCGGGCACCGTCTGTCCGGAGACGGCCTGCGACTACTGGGAGTATCGCAGCGAAACCTACCTGACCATCGAGCTGGTCAGGCCCGGGGCAGGCCGCGCCATGGCCGACGACATGACCCTCACCGGCTCCGGGGCCCGCGAACTGGTCTATTACGATCTGCTGGTCTACGCCTTCGACGGTGGCTACTTCGACGCGACGGTTGAAATCTGGGACGGCTGCCCTGGTGACGGAGGCGAGCCCATTCCGGGAACACAGTTCACCTGGACCGACCTGCCAGACGACAACTCAGCCTGGCTGTTGGAAGCGGAGTTGGACCACGTCCCCCTCCCCGAGACCGTCTGGATGGTCGTTAGCTTATCCACCGACCAGGCGGGCTGGTTTGTAGCAGGGGAGCCGCAGAAAGGATACACCGAAGACCTCTACGCCATAGACGGGGCGCCCTGGAGTTGTGCCGAGACGCTGGACACTGGATCGCATGCCGGCTTCTGGGCCAGGTTGCGGTGCGAGTGATCCCAAGCAGGGCGTGGACACGAGCGAACGCTCTGGTTGGGTCCTGAATGATGGCGCTACCGACGGACGCAGATTCGCGCCGAGCGGCAGTCGCATGGTGCTCGCCGCTGTTCGAGACCCGCTTTCATGGCGGAGAAACGACGTTCCGTTGTGATAAGGAGGTGGACCGGTTCATGTCTGACGGCCGGCACCAAGTCGATACACCAACGACTCTTCGCTCCGGGTCACGGTCAACCAGGACCTACGGGCCGTTCAGTCTGCTGTAGAGCTCGGCGTAGTCGGTCAGGTCTACGTCGTCGTCATTGTCGAAGTTGAAGACCTCGCAGCCCATGTCACCCGTATGGCCAAAGCCGTCTCCGCTGAAGCAGGTTTGCAGCCAGGCCTGATCATAGAGGTCAATGTCGCCGTCACCATCATGATCACCGGTTGCCGAGAGGCCACAGGTGAGCTCGAAGATCTCGACAGAGTCAATCGCGGCTTCGGTGATCGAGTTGTTCGGGTTGTCGCTGGTCGAAAAGCGGACCTTCACCTGGGTGGTCGGGGTGATGTAATCCGCGAGGGCGATCTCCCTGTGGATCCAGCCGATGGTGTCGGGCACGACTTCGATCAGGACCCACGACGCGCCGCCATCGTTGGTGACCTCGACCTTGAGCCGATCTTCGTCCGCGTCATCGTTGGTGAACCATCGAGCGTACC
>JANQGB010001075.1 GCA_028277545.1 Phycisphaerae bacterium
CCTACACAGAAGGCGTCGGCCACGGGGTAGCGGGCGCCTGCCACTGGCACGGCCAGATCGCAACTCATACGGTCCCAAACCGCGGAGCGGCTTGCTGCCGGAGTCCACGCCCATGAACGCCCTCCCGGACGTGCTGGAGTCCTGCGGAGAGGTCCTGGATCAAGCCCGGTTCGTGAGTCTCGACGAGGGTGCGGCCTACCGCTGGGTCGAGCGACAGCGCGTTGGCTCTCTGGCCATGTCCGATCCGCCGGTGGAGCTACAGTTCGCCGGAGATCGGAACGACTGCGCCAATATCACCCTGCTGCTGGACTGCCTGAACTTCTGCTTCTGGTCGGATCAGCCGTGGAGTATCGAGTACCGGCGCCGCACCTGGACACGCACCTATGCCATGTACGCCGGCGTGCTGCGGGCGGTCGAGGAGGACGCAGCCTGGCTCTCGCCGCTGCGATGGGCGTCAGCCCGAACCGACGACGTGGCCCGCATGTTCCGGGGCAGCGGCCAGATTCCCCTGCTCAACGAGCGCCGCCAGGTGCTGAATGAGACAGGTGAATGCCTGCTGGAGCATTTCGACGGGCGCTTCGCCGACGCCGCCGCGCAGGCCGAGCACGACGCCCGATCCCTGGCCTACCTGGTGGCAGACTGCTTCCCCTCCTTTCGCGATGCGCCCACTTACCGCGGGCGAACCGTCGCCCTGCTCAAGCGAGCCCAGATCTGCGCCGCCGACCTGCACCACACCTGGACCCGATGCGGCCGCGACGGACTGCAAGGCATGGATCGACTTACCGCCTTTGCGGATTACCGACTGCCGCAATACCTGCGACACATTGGTGTCATGGAGCTTGAACCGGGCCTGGACGCCCGGATCGACCGGCAGGAGGAAATCGCGCCACATTCAGAAGAGGAGATAGAGTTGCGTGCCGCCACCGTCGTCGCGGTCGAGCTGCTGCGAAGAGCATTTGCCGGCGTGGAGATCAACCTGCCGGCCTGGCACATTGATTACGTGCTCTGGGAGCGGTCCCACCGCCCGGAAGTCAAGATCCCCCACCACCGCACGCAGTCCGTCTACTACTGACCCGCCGGATACCCCCCGGGGTGAAAGGGGGCGAGTCACAGACGCCTGCCCCTGTGGCACACGGGCGCGCAAACCAAGTCCCTATCTGGCGCAGGCCCTATTCTGGTGAGACCGGTCCTTCAGATCTTGCCAGAGACACACTGACTAAGCACGTCGGCTACATCGCGCAGCACGCCCAGCGGGTGTTGGTCCGCATTGACGTTGGCTAACAGGGCAGCATCGTAGCCCGCGAGCACCGGCGAGGTTTCTTCCTTGTAGACCGCGATGCGCTTGCGTATGACGTCCGGATCGGCGTCGTCGGGGCGGCCCGACTTCTTGGCCCGACCAGACAGGCGGGCAACAAGGGCCTCTTCGTTCTCGATGACCAGGTGGACGATCTTCTTCACCTCGATCAGGGGCTTGAGTAAGTCGACCTGCGCGGGCGTGCGGGGGATCCCATCCAGCAACAGAACATGATAGTCACGGTCGTATTTGCCGCTGGCCGCCAGTCCGTCCACATGCTGCTTCCACAGCCGAACGGTAAAGTCGTCGGGCACCAGCAGACCCTTGGTCGAGTAGGAGAGAAACTCCTTGCCCAGATCGCTCTCCTTGTCGAGGGCCCGAAAGATGTCCCCCATGGCCAGGTGAAGCAGGTTGGGCATCTCGCCCAGCACCACGCCCTGGGTCCCCTTCCCGGAACCCGGATATCCGAACAACAGAACCGCAGGAAATAGCTGATTCTCAGGCACGCCGGTCTCCTTCTGGTATTGTCTATCCGCTCGCTGCCCCAGATCATCCTCAGATGTGGCGGCCGTGTAAAGGTCCGCCGGCAGCTACCGGCCTGATCGGCCTCGCCCGGGATGACGGTCCAGGAATTCCGCCTCGAGAACCTTATCCCGCACGGTGATGTTGGCGGATTCGAACAGCTCGGCGGATATCCGCTGCATTTCCGCGCCTACGCGTCGTTCGGTCACACGCTTCTCAAGCTGCGGGCGAACTTCTTCGAACACGACATCCTCACCGGCCAGACGCTCCTCCACGCGGATGATGTGGTACCAGGCGTCCTGGCGGATCGGGCTTGACACCGCACCTACCGCCAGGCCGAAGGCTGCCTCCCGCAGCAGAGCGGGCACGTCCGGCTCGTTTCTGGAGAAGCTGTCCAGGATACCGCCAGCAGGACCGGTGACGCGGTTGGCACTGTGCTGCCTGGCCATCTCTGCGAAGTCCGCCCCGTCTTCCAGGCGTCGCGCCACCCGCTCGGCATCCGCCAGAGATCCCAACTGGATATGGCGCACCCGCACCCGCTCCCCGAAGGCGCGACTCATCTCATCGCGCAACTCAGCCTCCGTCAACGAGAGGCCATCCGTCGCGAGTTTGCGCAGGTAGGCATTGCGGGTCACACCCAGGCGGTACTCCTCCTCGGATATTCCGCGGGCCACCAGCACTTCGTCGAGCACGCGCTCCGCCGTCTCGCGTTCGATGGTGTCCGGCTCCCCCGCGGTGAGGGTGCTGAGCATTATCCGCAAGCTCCGCTCGTACTCCGCTTCTACCTCGCGGGCGGTTACGGTGATGCCCCGCTCAGCCGCCTGCTGCCGCACCAGTTCCATGACGATCAGTTCGTCCAGCACTTCAGCGCCGCGCCCGGCCAGAAGCAGGCCCAACAGCCGCTCCCGACTGATGGGACGCCCGTTGACCGCGGCGATCGGCTCATGATCCGACGCAGGCAGCGCCGGAGACGGCGACACTTGCGACTGAACAGGTGCCGGTTCGCGCTCCTGAGCTTGCTGCCATGCTTGTGACACTTGAGTCGGCTGGCCGCCCCGGTCCGGCAAGCAACCGGCCAGCAGGGCGCCCGCCAACAC
>JANQGB010001115.1 GCA_028277545.1 Phycisphaerae bacterium
CCTCACATCTCTACGCCTTCACGGTTTCCGGAGGCGTGGAGACCGGCCCGGAACTGTTTGCCGCCGTGGGCTACCGCGTTCCGACACTGGTGCATGACCCGCAGAGCGATACGCTGTTCTTCCCTGACGCCGGCTACGCTGCCCCCGGCGTTCACGTCTTCGATGCCCAGACCGGTACGCGCCTGACCGCGGAGCCGATTCCCACCACGGGGTCGCCCAGTGACCTGACCATTATCTGCGAGGGAACCTTCGACTGCGACGATCCCAACTGTGCCTCGGAGCTTGACTGCCTCACGGTGCCGGCCGTGTCGGGCTGGGGCCGCGCGGCCATGACCTCACTGCTGCTGGTGGTTGGAACGCTCGTTCTGGCCCGTCGTCGACGTTGTCCGACGTAGGCGTAGGGTGCATCTTGATGCACCACCTTACTGGCACAATCCTCCGGCACCGGAATCAGGCAGAGCGTAGGGTGCATCTTGATGCACCACCTTACTGTAGACCCGCCGATCCGGAGGTTATGCCAGCGCCAAGGCGCCAGGCCCGGCATTCATGCCGGGTCCAAGTGCCGAAGGATGGCACGCGAGATCCCGGTTTACCGGGATTCTCGATGTTGATCGTCAGGGCCGCAGGGTGCATCTTGCTGCACCACCTTACCTGGCACAATCCTCCGGCGCCGGAATCAGGCAGATAAACTCCAGCGGCTGGTCGCCGTCGTTAACGAACTGGTGCTTCTCGTTGGCCGGCACGAAGACCACGTCGTGCCTGGCGGCCGACCTGTCGCCGGCCGCCGACTTCACCACCGCCGCCCCGGAGAGTATCAGCACCTCGTGCTCGTAGTCATGCTCATGGTGCGGAGTGTGCCCGCCCGGTTGGACGGTGAAGTGCCGCATGTGGAAGTTAGGCGCCGAGTCCTCCGGGCCGATGAGCATGCGCATCGATACGCCGTTGGCTCCGTCCATTTCTACCGGAGACTGCTGGTGTGCGTTAATCGGTTTCACTTTCATGGACTCACCTCCAGTCTGCGAAGGCCGTTGGGTGCGTCCCGGACGCACCCTGCTGTTATCCAGCCTAACTCTCACCGGGTTTGAACGTCCAGCAGTGGGCAGCCGTCTCGTAGTCGAGCAGCTCGCCCGGCCCAAAGTATAGAGCGATTTCCGTCTCGGCAGTTTCCGGCGCGTCACTGCCGTGGACCAGGTTGTAGGTCTTGGAGGCCCCGAAGTCACCGCGGATGGTGCCCGGTTCCGCCTCGTACCCGAAAGTCTTGCCCATCAGCTTGCGGCAGATGTCAATGGCCCCGGTTCCGCTCAGCACCATGACCACCACCGGCCCGGAGGTAATGTACTCGATCAATCCGGGGTAGAACGGCTTGCCCTTGTGCGGCGCGTAGTGCCTCTCGGCCAGTTCGGTCGAGATTTGCATGAGCTTCATCCCGGCCAATGTCAGGCCCTTGTCCTCGAATCGCTGGATGATCCGGCCCAGCAGCCGGCGCTGGACGCAGTCGGGTTTGAGAATGATGAGTGTGCTTTCGGTCACCGTGGTCTCCCTTTCGAGCGATGCTGTTCAGTGCTTCCCGGCGCCGACTTCCCGGCGCTCGACTCTCAGTTGTGCTATGTTGAGGCTCGCTGCCGCACCGCGTCACATACGGCGAGCAGGTTCCGGCGCGGAACGCGTTCCGGGTCGTAGGTGCATCCCGGGGCCACCATGATGGGCCGCTCGCCCGCCTGGTCGAGGGCGTCCGCCACTTCGGCTGCGCACTGCTCCGGGGTGCCGCTGGGCAGGGTGGCCAGGTTGTCCACCCCGGCGCAGATAGCGGGCTTGGTGAGAGGACCGGCCTCCCTGATGGACGGACCAGTCTGGCGGTCCGCCCAGTTGATGGCCTGAACCGGATACTCGGCGAAGCCGGCGAAATCCAGCGGCGTTCCGCACACGTGCAGCATGTTGAACGAGGCCTCCTCGACGGCACGCAGTATCCGCAAGTCACCGGGGCGCACCAGCGACGCGTAGGTTCCCGGTCCACCACTTTCCATGGCGTCCACCCAGTCGTCGCGGACGCTGAGGAACACGCCGTTGGCGCCGGCCTCCACACACTTGCGGGCGAAGTTGGCCAGCGAGCGGGCCAGCCTGTCCAGCGCCTCCCCGACGGCCGCGCGGTCTTCCCTCAGCAGCCCTGCCAGGCTGGGGCGGGCCGCATCGGCGGTGGCGTCCAGGTTGGGCGGCATGTACTTGCGCCCGGCCTCGCGGTAGAGGTTACGCACTGTGAACCACGCGTTGAAGAGCGTGGTGGTGATCAACATCCGAT
>JANQGB010001122.1 GCA_028277545.1 Phycisphaerae bacterium
CGCCGTACCCAGCGGATGCTGTCCTCACGCAGTTACGGCGGTCCGCCGACCCCGGCGCCGCGAGTTTCCGTGCTGGTGGCGGCCAAGGACGAAGAGGACAACATCGAGACCTGCGTCCGCACCTTCCTGGGCCAGGATTACCCCGACTTCGAACTCATCGTCATTGACGACAGGAGTGACGACGCCACGCCGGCCATCCTGCGGCGATTGCGGGCGGAACACCCCGACGCCCTCAGGGTAGTCACCGTTTCACAGCTGCGCGAGGGTTGGTTCGGCAAGAACAACGCCATGCGCGAAGGTGTGGCTGTCGCCACGGGCGACTGGTTGTGCTTCGCGGACGCCGATTGCCGGCAGACCTCGCCCAGCACCCTCTCCATGGCCATGAGCGAAGCAGCAGCCAACGATACGGGCTTCCTGTCGGTTCTGCCTGTGCTGGAGACTAAGAGTTTCTGGGAGCGTCTCATTCAGCCGGTGTGCGCCGCGGTGATGATCTTCTGGTACCACCCGGACCGCGTGAACGATCCCAAGCGATCGTCAGCTTACGCCAACGGGGCCTTTATGCTGCTGAAGCGCGAGGTCTATGAGTCCCTGGGCGGGCACGAGCGGGTCCGCACGGAAGTCAACGAGGACATGCACCTGGCCCGGCTGGCCAAGCAGAACGGGCATCGCCTGCGGGTAATCCAGAACGACGATCTGTACGTCACCCGAATGTACGCCACGCTGGGACAGACCTGGCACGGTTGGAGCCGCATCTTCTACGGCTGCCTGGGTACGCTCCGGCGCCTGCTGCTGGCCATGCTGCTGCTCACCTCCTTCAGCCTGCTGCCCTGGATAAGCCTGGTCGCCGGGCTGATCTGGTCAACCGGCACCGACGGCGCCGCGGCACGCCCCTGGATCTGGGTGTCGGTCCTGGCGGGGCTGGCCGTGCTTCTGGAACAGTCGGTGATGTTTCGGTTCTACCGGCTGGTTCGAGCGGGGCCGGTTTGGTCTCTGGGGTATGTGGTGGGTGCCTCGATCTGTTGGTTCATGCTGGCCAACGCCATCTCCAAGCTGCGAGGGAGAACTGGCACCACCTGGCGCGGAACGACGTACCGGGGCGATCAGGTGGAGACGGTCAGTTCAACGCCAACGCCCGCGGCGGGCCCCGTTGACATGACCACCGAGGAGCTGGGCGTGCATGCCCCTTGACCGGGATTTTCTGGTACCGGCACTGGCCTTTGCCGCCGGTCTTCTGTTCGTGTTGTGGGGCTGGCGAAGGGTACGCCGCTGGCAGCGCCGCCGGCAACCGGCCCTGTTGAATCCAAAATTGGCCAGGTATGGCGACTCCGAAGACGTCGCCCGAGCCCGGCGGGAAGAAGCCCAGAAAATCACCGCCACCTCCAGCACCTCGAACATCGCGGGTTACGACATCGTAGAGCAGGTGGAGGCGGTCTTCGTAGACGGGTTCCGCCGCCCGGAGGAGGCGGTCGAAGGCCTGAAGGCCGCTGCCGCCATGAAAGGGGCCAACGCCGTCACCAACGTGCAGACCACGCGAACTCCTGCCGGCAAGTGCAGCGCTCAAGGGGACGCCGTCGTGGTCAGGAGGATCGAACAGGATGATTCGCCAGCCGTCTGACAGACTACGTCACCGGCCTCCCGCCGGTGTGAACTCCGGCGCCAGGCTCCTGTTGTGCCTGGCACTGTCGTTGACCGGCGTCTCAGCCGCGGCGGGTGAGCCGGCGGACCCCAAGCCCGGCCCGCAACCTTCGCTGGCCGAGCTGCAAACCGAAATGGCGCCCGTGCTGGAGAAGGCCCTGGCCTACCTGCAGCGCACCCAGCAACCCGACGGCGGCTGGATCGGCTTCGGGCAGAGTGACCCTGCCATCACCGCCCTGGTCGCCAAATGTTTCACACAAAGCCCGCTACACGGCCCCAAGCATCCCGTTGTCAAGCGGGCCCTGGAATACGTCCTCACCTTCACCAAGGAGGACGGCGGCATCTACGTCGAGGGACAGCGGTACGCCAACTACCACACCAGTGTCTGCCTGATGTCTCTGGCCGCCACCGGCAACCCGATCTACAAGCATCGGATCGAGCGGGCGCAGCAATTCCTCAGCAAGCTGCAGTGGGACGAGGGCGAGGGCTACGAGCCCGACAGCCCCTGGTACGGAGGGGCCGGCTACGGACGTCACAAGCGCCCCGACCTGTCCAACACCCAGATGATGATCGAGGCCCTGCACCAGAGCGGTCTGCCGCCGGAGCATCCCGTATATCGCAAGGCCATCGTCTTCATCACCCGCAGCCAGATGCTGTCGCGAACCAACGACCAGGCGTTCGCCGGCGTGGGCGGCGATGGGGGCTTCATCTACACCCCCGCCAATGGCGGCGAGAGCAAGGCCGGCCAGCAGAATGTCGAAGGCCGCCCCTTGCTGCGCAGCTATGGCTCGATGACCTATGCCGGCTTCAAGAGCCTGCTCCACGCCGACGTCGATCGCAACGACGTGCGCGTCCGCCGGGCGCTGGACTGGATCCGCAACTACTACACGCTGGACTCCAACCCGAACATGCCGGGTGCCAAGTCGCGCGAGGGATTGTTCTACTACTACCATACCTTCGCCAAGGCCCTGGCCGCCTGGGGCGAAGGTAT
>JANQGB010001223.1 GCA_028277545.1 Phycisphaerae bacterium
GACAACGAAGCAATCCACGAACATCGTGCTGTTCCTGTGCCTGATCTCACCCAACGGCCGCTACGACGATTCGTTCCTGAGCAACTACGCGACGCTGCGGATCAAGGACGAGCTGGCGCGCCTGGAGGGTGTCGGCGGCCTCATGATTTTCGGCGCCGGCGAGTACAGCATGCGAGTCTGGCTCGATCCGGAGAAGCTCAAGGCACGCAAACTGACGACCAACGATGTTGTGGCCGCGCTCCAGGAGCAGAATGTCCAGGTGGCGGCCGGCCAGATCGGTCAACCTCCGGCGCCGGCCGGACAAGACTTTCAGTACACCGTCAGCACGCTAGGGCGGCTCGCCGACGTGGAGCAGTTCGAGGACATAATCATCAAAACCGGCGCCGGAAGTCGCCTCACGCGAGTGAAGGACGTCGCCCGCGTGGAGCTCGGCTCGAGCACGTACGATCTGGCCGGGCAGTTTAACGGCCAACCGACGGCGGCGGTGGCCATCTTTCAGCTCCCGGGGGCGAACGCGCTGGATGTGGCCGACCAGGTTCGCGCCAAGATGGAAGAGCTGAGCGCCGCCTTCCCCTCCGGGCTTGAATACGCGATCCCGTTCGATACGACCAAGTTCGTACGAACGTCGATCCGTGAGGTGATCAAGACGCTCTTCATTGCCGTACTGCTGGTGTTCATCACGTTGTACGTGTTTCTCCAGGATTGGCGGGCAACGCTGATTCCTGCCGTGACAATCCCCGTCTCGCTGGTCGGGACGTTTCTGGTTATGGCGGCGCTGGGATTCTCGATCAACATGATCACGCTCTTCGGCCTCGTGCTGGCGATCGGCATCGTGGTTGATGATGCGATCGTCGTTGTCGAGAACGCGGCCCGCCACATCAACGAATCGGCCCTTAAACCGCGCGATGCCGCGGTGCAGGCCATGAATGAAGTCACCGGTCCGGTCATCGCAACGACGCTCGTGCTTCTGGCGGTCTTCGTCCCCACCGCCTTTCTCGGGGGCGTGACCGGCCAACTCTACCGGCAGTTCGCCCTGACCATCGCCACGGCCACGATTTTCAGCTCGCTCAACGCCCTGACGCTGAGCCCGGCGCTGTGTGCGATCGTGCTGCGCCCCTCGCCGAGCCGCCGCAACTTCTTCTTCCGCGCGTTCAACTGGACCTTCGACCGGAGTTCGAATCTCTACAAGTCCATTGTCGGGGGGCTGATTCGCCGAACGGCCTTCGTGATGGTGTTTTTCGTAATCCTGACCGGACTCGCTGGGTGGGGTTTCGCGTCGTTGCCGACCAGCTTCCTGCCGGAGGAAGACCAGGGCTACGCGGTCGTGGCTGCCCAGCTGCCCGACGCGGCCTCGAGACAGCGGACGCTCGAGGTTGTGGAGCAGGTGAACGCCATCATCGCTCAGACTCCCGGGGTGGAGAGTTGGTTTTCTGTGCCCGGGTACGCGTTGCTCGATGGCGCCAACTCGTCGAACGCGGCGACGTTCTGGGTGATGTTCGAGCCGTGGGAGCAGCGCACCGATCCATCGCTCAGCGCACAAGCACTGGTCGGCGGGCTCTGGGCGCAGTTCTATGGCGTCCTCGATGCCAACGTGTTCGCCTTCCTGCCGCCGGCCATTATGGGCCTGGGAAACGCGGGCGGATTCCAGATGCAACTCCAGGATCGGGGCGATCTGGGTTCCGAAACCCTGCAGCAAATGGCCGACGGAATGACGATGGAGGCGTACTCCCAGCCAAACCTGATGAACGTGTACTCGACCTTCCGGGCCAAGGTGCCGCAGTTGTTTGCGGAGGTCGACCGCACCAAGGCCAAGACGCTGGACGTTTCGCTGTCCTCGGTGTTCAGCACGCTCCAGGCTTACCTGGGCTCGGTCTATGTCAATGATCTGAACAAGTTCGGCCGTACATATCAGGTCAAGGTGCAGGCCGAACCGGAGTTCCGCGCCAGCCCGGACGACATCAAACGACTGGAGGTACGAAACGCGCGCGGCGAGATGGTCCCGTTAGGTACGCTGGTCGCCGTGAACGAAACACTGGGGCCACAGTTCGTCACGCGCTACAACGCGTATCCGTCAGCGTCCATTAGCGGCAGCGCGGCGCCGGGGCTGAGTTCGGGTGAGGCGCTGGCCGCTATGGAGCAGATCGCCGAACGGACACTGCCGAAATCGATGGGATACGAATGGACCGGAATGTCGTACCAGGAGAAAGCCACCGGCGGTCAGGCCCCGTTCATCTTTGCGCTGGCCGTGGTGTTTGTCTATCTTGTGTTGTGCGCCCAGTACGAGAGCTGGTCGATCCCGGTGGCGGTCATCCTCGCGGTTCCGCTGGCACTGCTCGGCACGATCATCGCCGTCGCCGTCCGCGGGATGGACAACAACGTTTACACGCAGATCGGCATCGTGCTGCTGGTAGCCCTGGCGAGCAAGAACGCCATCCTGATCGTCGAGTTCGCCAAGTCGCTTCGCGAACAGGGCAAGACGCGAGTCGAGGCCGCAATCGAAGCCGCCCGGCTGCGCTTCCGCCCGATCCTGATGACGGCGTTTACGTTCATCCTCGGCGTTTTTCCCCTGGTCATCGCCACCGGCGCCGGCGCAGCCAGCCGCCAGGCGGTCGGCACAGCCGTCTTCGGCGGCGAGATTGCCGCAACTATACTCGCCATTCTGTTCGTGCCAGTGTTCTATGTCGTTGTGGAGTGGTTCCGGGAGCTGCGTAACCGTGGCGCGGCAACTGAGTAGGGCGGGAGTGCATGACGCTGCCGTGGTTGTCTGAGTAATCGCTGGCTCCTGCCAGGATGCGCCCTGGAGTCACCATGGCGGCTGCCCGCTCATCGGAGGCGGGGGGTGACAATCCCTCCGTCCCCCACTCCCCATTTCGCCTCGGCGCAAGCGTT
>JANQGB010001042.1 GCA_028277545.1 Phycisphaerae bacterium
GTTGGTGGCCAGCACGGTCGATCCGGCGTAAACACCGTTGCCAACCTCCGTCGCGTCGGCGCAATCGTCGTTGGCGGCTCCGAAAGCCTCCAGGCAGGATTGGATGGAGTTTCGGTAGCTCACGATGTCAGGGACCGTGAACGAGGAGTGGAACTGGTTGGCGCAGGTGAGGCCCGGGTTCATGGTCCAACTGGAGCACGAGCAGTGAAACGCACCCCAGTTGTGGCCCAACTCGTGGGCCGACAGATCGGTCGTGCAACCGAAACTCCCACAGCAATCCGACTGAACCAGGCTGTAAGCCAGCGAGGTACACACCGCGTTGGTCCAGGCAATGCCGATAGTCGTGCCGATCAGGTTGCGACCGGTGAACAGGTGGGCGACATCGCGCTGGACGCTGCCATGGGTCGTGATCCACTGGGTGCGGAACTGGCCGAGCAGGTCACCCGAGTCACTCGTCGTGTAGGGATTGTCGGAACTCGAGGTCCGTACGATTATGGTAGTGATTTCGTGGGTGATGCTGACGTCCCGCTCGTACTGGATATTCACCGCGTTGATAACGGCGTTGATCCTGTTTTCGACGGCCGTCACGCTGCCGTAGTCCTGGAAGTAATGGAAGTCTGCGTCGCAGGCGACTTCGGCCTTGCAGAGCAGGCCGCCGCTGCCGCAGGCCTCGCGCGAGCCCGCGTCCCTGCCGGCGGGACCCGGGAATTCCGGGTTATGCAGTTCGCCACCACACTGCCGGTCCGAGGCCAGGATGTCGCGGCCGCGGTAAACGGCGTAGTCTCCCGACTGCGCGCCAGCCACGCGCGAGACGATGGGCTCGATCCAGTATTCCTCGTTGTTGGGCAGGGCGATCCGGGCCTGCAGTCCGTCGTCCAGCATCGAGGCGGCTACTACGCTGCCCTCGATTCCCGCCACCGTGCCCCGCAAAGTCCTCACCGGTCCCGGTGTGACCGGCACCAACTCGCCACCCTCGACTTGTTGAAGCACCTGGTAGGACGGTGACCTGATTGAATGCGGCGTCAGGTTAAGGGTGTAGGACTCGTCTTCGATTGGCACCACGACGGTCAGCGGTAGGCCTGCCGCCTTATCAACGTCGAGCTGGGCGACCCTGCTGTCGGTGAGCCCCAGAGCGTGGTTGGTCAGCACGGCCAACTGGGCCGCTGGAACCGACACTTTGCTTGCGTTCACCGCCGCTTGACCCGCGGGCTCGCCCTGAACCTGTGCGGCATTGCCGCCGGAGGCACCGAACGCGAACAAAACACCGGCCGCCAGCACAGCAGCCATACCCAGACCCTTGACGTAAAGATGAAAATGCATGTGAACCTCTCCTGCCCGATCACGCCTTTGGCGCACCAAAACCACGCCGGCTTCACTGCGCATACTCAGTGAGATACCCCGTTTAACTTAACGGAATCGACGCCCAACTTATTCCGCCAACGCAGCCTAGGCGCGCCGCTGGCCGGTTTCAAGGGCTGGCCGGCCGGCCTGTTTCATAGTGCCTTGCTGCCTGCCAGGCGGGGCGCTGCCGGTGCGGGTCATATAGGCCGACGCGGTGGGCCGTGGGGGTGCCGGATTCGTCGCCTCTCGGCTAGGGACATCTGGCCAGGGCGCTGCCAAAGCGAGCCTTGATGGCCGAACTGTCGAGTGTGTTGATTACGCCATCGCAGTTGACGTCGTAACGGAAGTTTGAGGCGTTGACGCGGTGGCCGAATCGCGCCTTCACCGCGGAGAAGTCCAGCGTATTGACGACCAGGTCCTCATCCACGCTACCCTCCAGGGTGGCCACGCCGTACACATCACTCACCCCGTTGTCGAAGGTGATTGTGCAGCAATCGTTGGGCGGGAGCGGGGGATCGAACTCGATGGCGATGGTCCCGCTGCCGTCTGCCGCGGTGGCGACGGATGTCGTGAAGGCGGTCGCCCGGGCACAGGCCACCGAGGCGGTGAAGCTGGTAACCGGAGCCGTCACGTCGAAA
>JANQGB010001460.1 GCA_028277545.1 Phycisphaerae bacterium
ACCTTCTTCTCTACATCCAGAGTCAGCCGAGTGACCCACAATGCGAAGTCGTAGCGCTCTCGGGTATCCGTCAGCGTCTTGACAACCGACGACTCGGAGACACCCGCCGGCAGCTTCGCTGGCAGGTGCAGTTGCTCATCGCTCACCGATACGACGCTGCCGCTCATCAGCGTTTCGCGCGAGGAAGCAAACGACGCGTCACGCCCGTCACCAAGCGCCAGGCGCTCGCGGAACGCTGCAGCATCGGCTTCCGCCTCGGCCTCTTCCTCGGCGGTGAGGGGGAAGTCATCAACTGGCTGGGACAGCGCCAGGGCCAGTGCTTCATCATGCTCGTTCGACATTGCTCGCAGCCTCTTGACCAACCATCGGGTTTTGTTTTGGTGCTGCTTTTTCTGCTTGCCGTGATACGCGACCCGACCATTGCTGTGCGCGAGATCTGCCTCGAGTCGTTCACGCTCACTCAGACCCTGGCGGCAAAGCCCGCCGGCGCTGGTTGGTGATTCAGAATTGCCACTACGCCGACGCTCACTCGATGGAATGAAACCCAGAGCCCGACCGATCTCACGCCAGTGCGTGTTGAAGTCTTTGGCCGGCAGCTCCTCCAAGCGCAAAGAGCGGCTCAGCTCCTCCAAACACGCCCGGACAGGCGCTGGGGCGGAGTCCAGATGCGAGGCCAACCAGCAGGCGGTAGCCTTGCGCTCAACCAGGCTGCTGGAAAGGCTGACTCGTGGACCACTCACCCTGAGGGTAAGATCGCACCCCGATCCACGAGTCAAGGGTTTTCTGGAGCTGCCTCAGGCTGTGAGATCGACGGGCGCAGCGCGACTGCGCAGCGACCGCGCGCGTTTGTGGACGGTGAACGTCGCGCCCTCGAGTAGCAGAGAGAGCTCCGCTGCCGTGATCGATGTCGCACGAGGGTTCTCCTCGAACGACACCAAGGTGCGGAGACGGCCGCCCTCGAAACGTCGGCTCACAAGGTAGAGACCAACGCCATCGCCCACCAGGGCGCGAAGCTGGGTGTGGTCCTTCTTCAGAAACAACACGCAGTCGCCATCGTACGGGTCGGCGCCGAGCCGATAGGCCTCCGCCAGGAGACCGTTGTGCTGTTTGCGGAAGTCGACACGATGGCGTGCCAGGAACACGCGGCGGATCTGGACTGGCAGCATCTCAAACCTCGTCCCGACCTACCCGCCAACCGGCCGCACGACCACCGACCAACCGCCAAGCCGCAGCTCCAGGGTGGTGCTGGCGTCGTGCTCCGCACAACCTTCGCCTTCCGGGGCGTCATCAACGACCGACAAAATGCGAGCGGACGGGGCGGCGCTGTCGGCCACCGAAGAGTTGCTCGCCACCCGAGCCCACGCGGTCAGCTGGCCCGTTGTCACGCCGCAGGCACGCCGGATGTCTGCCGGCGCCGCCCCGCTCCGCAGCGCAGCTACCGCCAAGCTCCGCAGGTCATCAGGGATGCGGGTGAACCGCGCGTGGCCCCGGCGGAACCGCCCGAACCGGCGCTCCAGATCCGCAAGCCGCGCCGACCCGGCGACCGCGACGCCAGCAGCTTCGCGCGAACCCGCGGCATGCGCCCGTCTTCTACCTCTCTTGCTCATCGCTGACTCCTTTCCGGGGCCAGGCCCCGTGGGGAGTCACGCTACCGACCGCCGGCCGCCTTGTCTGCCGCCCCTCAGGGCGCTGGTTACATCGCATCGAGCCCATGAGCCCCGTGAGATCGCCAAGGTCCTCTCTGGGGTTTGGGCCAGGCCAGATCTCATCCACAGGTATTTCTATCGCTTCCATGTTGTATCAATCCTCCACGGGGGACTTCGCCCCGCACCGACGGCAGGGGTGAAGTCGCATGAGCGCCGAGCTCGGGAGCCCGATTCAGGATGTGGTCGGCCGCCTTTTGCGCCTGAGCTGCCGTCTGGACCACGAGACGCTTGTCGCCGCGCAGTTTTCTGAGCCACCCGGCGATGTAGGCTGCGGAATCCGCCAACGTCGTCTGCTCGAGCCCGGCGTGACCGCACAGGAATGCGGCGGCCATCTCCGCGACCAGCTCCTCGCGGCTGTAGGCGTGGCTGGCGTATTTGTGGGCCATCATCACGCCTGCCCGTGCCAGTCGTGCTGCG
>JANQGB010001496.1 GCA_028277545.1 Phycisphaerae bacterium
GTCTGCGTGTGGATAGCTGCGTGTGTCCTTCCGTTGCACCTCCGTTGCAGGGCCTTCGCGCAAGTCTCGTGCCTGACGGGTTGACTTGACGCTAACTGACTGCTGGAAATATACTTACGTTGCTTGAGCCGGGCATCCGGAGCGGAGAAAGTGTCCGGTTCTCCGGGCAGATGATCCGGGCAGCCGGGCGCGCGCACTTCCGCGACCGGGTTGCTCTCGATGTGCTGGGAGTAGCGCACAGGGAAACGATCATCGCAGGATCTCCCGCTCCCGAGATTCTACCGGAACTCCGTGATGTAGCACCGGGGCGTCATGGATGGACCTTCGCGCACCGCAAGCAGCTGACTTCCGAGATCGGAGATCGGGAGTTGCGAGAGCACGCGGGCCTACTCGCATATGCACGTGGCAATCAGACTGCGAATCGACCAATTGCCAGCCGGTGGCTTCCGGCGGCACTAGAACGTCCACGCCTTCGAGGATGAGGCCATCGAGATTGTGAAGGAGGAATGAACGTTGGCCTACTTCCGCTTCGTCACTGGCTAGCTGCTCACCGAGCACTCAGTGGCGAACATGTGCGGTTGCCGGCTCACTCGCCACTCAGTTCACACGCTCTCCTGAGCCGATTGAATGGTCGAGGCCTGGACCATTGCGACGCCCTCGATAACGCCCCAGCCGGCGGCCTTGATGGCCGGGTCGATCGGTTCAGCCCGAGTCTCTGCTTCGTTCATGTCGGTTCATCACTCTTGGGTGTGTCTCGCTTGGGGAGTTTCCGGATCGTCGCCTTGAGTTCCTCCATGGCCTCGCGCTGGGCCTCTTCTTCGCGTTGCGTGCGCCGGTGGGCGCTGAACTGTTCGTACGCCTGCTCTGCCTTCTCGTCCGCCGCCTCTCGCGAGACGCGCCCGGCGCCAGGAAGCACGGCCCGCTCGTTGAAGCGCAGGAAAGCATCGAGCTGGCCTTTCCAGTCGCGCAGGAAGATTTGCCTGCGGCGCCTGGCCTGGTCTTCTGCGTAGTCCAGGAACATCACCACGATCCTGTTCAGCTCGGAGATTTCGTCATCGCGAAGGTAGTTCTTGGCGATGGTCACATCGACCTTGCGGACCACCTCACCCTTCCAACTGGTCAGGCCCATGTTCGGCTGGACGGCATCCGCCCGCTCGGCGATCAGTTCAGGCGCGGTTTGCCAGTTGCCGCGAAGTGCAGTTTGTTCTGGATGGTCTGGAAGAAGACCTGCGTCTCTTTGGCGGCGGGCTCGTAGTCGGCGGCCAGGGCCAGAATCTCCCGCACACGCAGGCACACCCGCTTCTCGCTGGCCCGGATGTCGCGGATCCGCTCCAGCAGTTCGTCGAAGTAGTCGGGAACGCCCGCACCCGCCACCGGCGGGTTCTTCAGGCGCTCATCGTCCATGGTGAAGCCCTTGACCAGGTACTCCGACAGGCGGGCGGTGGCCCACCGGCGGAACTGCGTGCCGCGCGGGCTGCGCACCCGGTAGCCGACGGCGAGGATGGCGTCGAGGTTGTAGTGCTCGATGTCGCGGGCAACCTGCCGGGTGCCCTCTGTTTGAACTATTCGATAAAATCGAACAGTTGCCCGGCGCGTCAGTTCTCTGTCGTCGTAAAGCTCTTTGAGATGGTGATTTACGGTGTTTACCCCGATGTCGAACAGCTCCGCAATCAGACGCTGTGACAGCCAGATCGTCTCATCCTCGAAGCGGCAGTCGATTCGGGGCCGCCCGTCGGCCGTCTGGTAGAGTATCATTTCCGAGCGCGGTGGCTCGGCGGGATGGTCATGGCCTGCGTCAGTCACGCCAACGCCTCCTGGCCCTCACGGGGCGTGCCCGAATCAGCCGTCAAGTTGCCGCGGACGGCCCTGTGGAGAACGGGCTGCCTGGTATCGGCGACGGCGCCGAGCTTACGCGTGCGGAGGCAAGTCACGACGGCTGTATTCGTCTTGATCTCAACAAGCATGGCGACTGTGCTTCGTTGTGCTTCGGGCTGCCGAAGCGTAGCGTGCATCAACTGGCTTGGTAGCTTTGCTCGAGCATGGGCTTGGCCCTCTCGAAATCCTGCTCTGATCGGATGGTGATCTCCAGGTCGCCCGTCCCGTAGTGGCCCACCTCGGACACGTCGCGGGTGAAACCCTCTTCAGGCGATGTAGTCTTGGGATCGAGCTTAACGTAAATCACCACGCTCCGCTGGTTAGGTTGCACTTCGACGCAGGCAAAGTTCTTTATTCTCTTGAAGGCGACGTACCACTTGAGCGTCTTCATTTGGACGTCATCGCCCATGTTGAGCAGGAACTCTTTGACGGCTTCGTAGCGGCCCCGAAGCTCCGAATCTGCCCGCTTGATGTAATCCTCGATGCTCTGAGTCTGCCCCTTTCCGGGGAGGCGCAGCCTGGGTGATCGCCCCCCAACCTGTGCCGCGTTGGATGCGATTCTAATGCCGGCGGTCGCCGTATTCCAGCAGGCCTAGCACGTATGGGTAATGCTGCCAGAATGCGGCTCTAAGTTGCCGTCCACTCCGGTTGCGTATCGATTGGGCATCTGGCCTCAGTCTGGGCCGTCCTGGCTTGGTGTCGGTTGCCTGTCGACTGGTGACACTAGGGTGACCTCGTGGTGGGCGGAGCGCGGTTGCGTGCTGGGATGTTGCGCTTCGGGTGGGGAGGTTCGGAACGGGTTCAGTGCCACCAGCACCGCGCCGCTGGCGGCCAGGGCTACTGAGACCATCTTTCGCTTGGTGAGGCGTTCTTTGAGGAAGACGGTGGCCAGGATTATGGCGAAGACGACCGAGGTCTGGTTGAGTATGCCGGCGATGGAGGCTTCGGTGTACTTGAAGCCGGCCACCCAGAAGATCATGGCCAGGTAGGCGCCCAGCACCGAGGCCGGGATGCTGTACTTCCATACCGCCGAGGGGCGGAAGACCGACCAGTAGGCACGGCGTTTCGGGGAGATGGCCGCGGCCAGCGCCAGCACGCCCGTGCCCACCAGCACGCGGAGCATGGTGGCCCAGATCAGCGCGAAGCCCTCCAGCGATTCCTTGGCGATCACGATCCCGAAGGCCATCAGGGCGATGGCGGTGGCGCCGAGCAATACGCCGAGGGGTAGCTGGCCGCGG
>JANQGB010000091.1 GCA_028277545.1 Phycisphaerae bacterium
GCTCACAGAGTTCTCCTCTCAGCCCTCGGGTCTGGTCTCGTTGTTGGTCTGGTCCTGGGCCGCCTCGTCGGCGTGCTCACAGGGCCAGGGCTCGCCCGGGAAGGTGCCGGGCTGTGTCCCCGTCGCCGCGCGGTAGGACATCAGCACGAAGCCCACCGCGGCGAGGAACTCGAAAAGGGCACGGGCCCTATCAGCTCGGAACACAGGTCACTCCCCCCGCACGAAGTTGTGCGGGTTGTGCCTCTTCCAGTTCAGCGCTGGCGTCGGCGGTAAAGACTTCACGGCCGTTGCGCTCCATCCACAACAGGACGACGCGGAGCCACTCCAGACGCTCAGCCTCATCGGTGGCCAGGCGCTTGCGGCGCTCCAACGTGCGCAGTTCTTGTTTTGCCTGCCGGCGGGTGATGCACCGGTTTCGAGGCGCGACCTCGCGTCGGGTCTCCTGCCGGATGCGCATCTGGTGGCGTTGTCGCCAGCCAGGAGTCACTGGAGGCTCCTCGACCACGCAATTCCACCCTTCACCAGTGATGGCCCGTTGAGCTGTCGAAGAACTCACACCATGCAACGCAGCTATCTGAGCGCAGGTCAGGCCCCGCTCACGAGCAAGCCGTCGCATCTCACAGACAGCAGACTCAGTGAGCTTTGACGCTGGAGCCTGCTCACCCTCCAACAGCGTCCCGTGGTCGCGCTTGTCGTTAGCGTTCTCGGTAGCGGTGCCCCAGGCGAGATTGTCCAGCCGGTCATCACCAGCAACACCATTCAGGTGGCGAGCCTGATGCGCGGACGTTGGCGGCTTGCCTACATGCGCCAGCAATACAAGTCGGTGCACGTAGAAGGGTTTGTATCCCTCGGCGCTGGCAAGCAGAACACGTCGATATCCACGAGGACGTCGTTGGCCCACCATGACTCTGGGGCTCTTGCCACGCCGCGACCAGACAACCCCAGCCTTCGTCACGAAGTAGTCGGGAAAACCAGGCACAGCGCGAGCATCCAACGGCAGTTCAGCCACTGCGACCTCCGAAAAAGCGTAGGAATTTCAAGACCCCTCCTCGGGGGCGAACTCCTGCATCAAGTCGGGGGGCAACACCGCCGCTTCGGGCCTTGACGACCTCTTCACCACCTCACAGGGGATCCCCTCGCCCATCGCGGGGCACGGAATCTGGGCGGACATCTGGGCGGACAACCCGCAGCCCATAGGCTGGGCGGACACTTCTGGGCGGACATCCCGCCCCGCAAGCCACTGAAAACAGGAACTTTCAGGCCGCGCTGCAGTACTTCTCGTAGTCTCACTAATCACCGCTTCCTCCTAAAATTACTTCACTTTCAATCCGGCTGGGCGGACATTTGTGCGGACATGGGCTTCAACGGCAGGGCGATCACCTCCCCCTTCGGAACCGTTCCGAGCTTCGCCGCGCGCACCACCTTGAGCCGATCCGCGCGGTTCACCCGGCGGTAACTGCGCTCGATCTCCTTGATGGAGTGGCCGGTGATGTCGGCGATCGCCGTCAGGTCCATACCCGTCCGGCACATCTCATCGACCGCGGCCCGCCGCAGCCCATGGCAGGTGTGGCGGCGAACTCCCCTGCCCTCGTCGGCCAGCGGGCAGGCCCGGCGGATGTAGCGGTCGGGGTTCTGCTTGGCGGTGAGGAAGGTCTTGCCCCAGATGATGCGGTCGGCTGGGCCGCGCTCCAGCCCT
>JANQGB010000168.1 GCA_028277545.1 Phycisphaerae bacterium
GTTCCGCGTAGGCCCGCATCCGGCACGTCTCGCAGTTGTGAAGCCGCTCCAACACCGACAGCTTGACCTTTCCATCGCCGGACATGCCTCACCGCCTTCCGCGTTGGAATGATTCTATCTTGGACCGGGCCGGTTCTCCGCCGAGCGCTGCGTCAACCGGCGTGGCTTGGCGCGGTATCAATCGTCCATCCGGCCGCCGCCCTTGTCGCTCGACCCCGAAGCATGACCGGACCCGTCAGGCAGTTCACCAGATACACTCTGAAGGGCACGCCTGCAAGATGTGACCTCAAGCGCCGCCGACGGTAGCCGGGCCTCGGGTCAGTCTTGGAGCGGCGAAACGTAGCGGTGCCGAGCCACCACGTCTATGTAGCGCAGGCCTCGTGCCTGCATTATCGTGGCGGCTGGTGCGATTCTGAAGCCTGCGATGCGGGCGAGTCGGTGCGTGCTCGCTGATCAAGTGTCGGGGCTATCGGAGACCGCGGCGTCGCTGCTCTGTGGAGCTGTCGCGGGCACGTTGGGAAGCCGCCGGCCAATGATCAATACCATCACCACCAGCAGCGCAAGGCCGGCCAGCAGACACAGCCACCAGGGCTGGCCGTAGATGTTGCACATGACGTAGCCCGCGCCCACGCTGACAGCCGCGGCCAGCAGCGAGTACGGAATCTGCGTCCAGACGTGTGTCTCGTGTTTGCAGGAGCTGGCGATGGACGAGAGCACCGTCGTGTCACTGATCGGCGAACAGTGATCGCCGAAGATGGCCCCGGCCAGGACCGCGCCGACGGTGGAGTAGAACAGCGGCAGGGCCTGGTCGGCCGGCAGGGCGCCGCACATGCCGGCCGCAATCTCCACGGCGGCCGGACAGAGGATACCCATGGTGCCCCAGCTCGAGCCGGTGGCGAACGACACAACACAGGCCGCCGCGAACACCGCCAGCGGCAAGAAGGCTACTGGGAAGCTGGCGTTTTGGAGTATTGATTTCGCCACCTTGCCGAGTTGCAGGTCCTGGGTCGCCGCCGACAGAGACCACGCCAGTATCAGTATAACGATAGCCGGAAACATCCGGTTCATGCCGTCCAGCGCGGCATCTATCGCCTTGCGGGTGGGCAAAGAGCGCGTAACGACGCCGATCAGAATCGCAACCACCAGCGCCGTGACCGCGCCGTACAGTATCGAACTATAGGCGTCGGCGTTCACCAGCAAGTAGCTCAGAGTACCGAACGAAAGCGTCTTGTCCTCGGGGAAGCCAGCTCGCCCCGTCAGATAGAGGATGGTGATCGTAGTGCCGACCAGTAACAGGACCGGAATCGCCGCGTACCACGGCTTGCCATTTGGGCTGTCACTTTGTTCGGCCTGACGCTCAGTCCTGTCTGCGGAGGCCGCCTCGCGCTCCGCCCGCTTCATGGGGCCGAAGTCCCGGCGCGCCAGGGCGATAATCAGGACAAGGGCGAGAGCGAAGATGGCGTAGAACCGGTAGCCGATACTGGCCAGGAAGGCGTGATACGCGGAGACTCCCTCGATGAACTCGGGCACGGGCTGGGCCGCGGTCGCGGATGCCTTCACTGCCTTTAGTCCGTCATCGATGTAGCCGATTTCAGCACCGATCCAGGTGCCGATCGGGGCCAGCGACGCCACCGGGGCGGCGGTGGAGTCGACGATGTAAGCCAGCTTGGCCCGGCTGATGCGCAGTCGATCGTACAATGGCCGGAACGTCGGCCCGACGATCATGGTGTTGGCATAGTCGTCGAAGAAGACTGCGTGCCCGCCGACCCAACCGGCCACCTGCCCGCGGCGCGGCGTCCGGGCCCAACGAGAGAGAACCTCGACGATGGCCCGTGTCCCACCGTTGGCACTGACCACGCCGACCATCCCGCCGATGCACAGGGTGAATACCATGATCTGGATGTGCTCGAGGTCGTTGATCGCACCGAGTACGTAATGCTCAATGCCCAGGCGCAAGCCGCCGATCACGGGGTTCGCACCTGCGTAGGCACTGGCCGGACCAGCGCAGGGCATCAGCATGTAGGCCGCCACCAGCGTGGCCACGAACAACGATCCGATCACCTGGCGGGTTATGACGGCCAGAATGATGGCCACCAGAGGGGGAACAAGCACCCATTCTTCGTATTGGTCTGCCGGGGTGTTGACGGCCGGGGCGGTGGTAGTGGCCGGTTGCGTGGTTTGCTGGGCGTAGGCTACGCCGCATACACACAGTACCGCAACCAGCAGTACCAGCGTCGGGGCGATGCGGCGGATGGTTCCAGTGGCCAGGAAGGCACGGTACCGGTTCATGCTGCGCTCTCCGCGATAGGGGTCGGCCGGACTCCGGGCCGCTCGGCCTTTGCTTTGGTGGGGAGACTGCACTGGTCGGGTCCGCTTCGCGGACCTTTCTTGTTGTTGTCGTCCTCCCGATGAGATGGTCCGCATAGCGGAGCCTACGAGTCTTCTGTTTGCACCGGCAAGATGCCGGTGCCACACACACAACTGCGCTCACCGGCAGGATGCCGGTGCCACATAGACGACTGCCCCTGGCGGCTGTCTGCCGGACCTAGCGCAGGCTGTCCACTGCGGCGCGGAACAGCTTCAGGCCGTCTGGTTCGGCGTCGGCGGTGCGGCGCGTCCACAGCGGGTGATGGGTGCGATCGACAAACCGCTCCGGATGCGGCATCAGGCCCAGAACCTGGCCGGTCGCGTCCGTCAGGCCCGCGATCGCGTCGTCGCTCCCATTGGGATTCGCCGGATAGTCCGCAATATTGCCCGCCTCATCGACATAGCGCAGTGCCACGTGACCGCCCTCGCGTAACCGCGCCAGCGTCTGATCCCGGTCCACCACAATTCGCCCCTCCGCATGGGCTACCGGCGCCTCGAGGTAGTCGATCCCACGCAGGAATGGGCATCCGTCGGCGAACACTCGCATCCTGATCCAACGGTCTTCGAACTTGGCGGAGGTATTCGGTGCCAGGCTCACGCGGGCCGGGCCTACGTCTCCGCCCGGCAGCAGACCCATGTTGACCAGCACCTGGAAGCCGTTGCAGATGCCGAGCACCAGCCTGCCGGCGGCGATGAACTGGCCCATCGGATCAGCCACATGATGAGCGAATCGGCTGGCCAGTATTTTGCCAGCGGCGATGTCGTCGCCGTAGCTGAACCCGCCGGGAATG
>JANQGB010001074.1 GCA_028277545.1 Phycisphaerae bacterium
CCCAGCCCTTCTTCGGAGACCCTGGCGCGGTCAACTGGTGGTGGTGGGCTGCCATGTTCGCGGCAGTGGCCCTGGCCAAGTGCGTGGCCACCGCCCTGACCGTGGGCAGCGGCGCCTCCGGCGGCGTGCTGGGCCCTTCGGTGTTTATTGGGGGAACGGTCGGTGCCTGCCTGGGAGCACTCTGCGAGGCGGCCTATCCGGGGACCGTTCCCGAGGGGCTGCGGGCGGCGCTAATACCGGTGGGGATGGGCGGAGTGCTGGCCGCCAGCATGCGCACGCCACTGGCAGCCATCGTTATGATAACGGAGATGACCGGCAGCTACGGGCTCATCGTACCGTTGATGCTGGTCTGTATCAGTGCCTACGTGGTGGGGCGCCCGTGGGGCCTGAACCACGAGCAGGTGCACGGCTCGGCCGAATCACCGGCCCATGCCGGAGACGCAGTCGTACACATGCTGGAGTCGTGGCGAGTAGGCCAATTGATGGAACCCGACTGGTCACCGGTGGTGGCGCCGGAGACGCCGTTGGCCGAGCTGCTCAAGCAGGCCCAGTACGGCTCCCGGCCGGTTTTCGCCGTCGTTCGCGACGGCGAGCTGCTGGGCCTGATCTCCACCGCTGATATTCTGCGCAGCACCGACGAGCCACCGCTGGGCGACGTCATAATCGCCATGGACCTGATGTCCGAGCCACCGGCTACTGTCGGCCCGGACGAGAGCGTCTATGAGGTGCTGAGCAGGTTTCATCACGGGCACCACTACGCGGTACCCGTCGTGTCGTCGAGGCCGACCCGGCGCTGGGTAGGCATGCTGACGCGGGAGCGCGTGTTCAAGGAAGTGCGTCGCCAGGTGGAGGAGATGGAGCGCTCCGTCGTGCGCGAGCATCACGGTCTGGTGGCCATCGAGCGCGAAGGGCAGTTGCACGAACTTCTCACCGGGCTGGCCCCGGCACGCGAACACGAGATCCAACGGCTGCTGGTGCCGCTGCAGGCCATCGGCAAGTCGATCAGGGACGCGGATTTCCGTAACGAGTTTGGCGTGCAGGTGATCGCCGTGGAGCAGCCGGATGGTTCGCTGCAATGCCCGCCCGACATCGACACCCCGCTCAGCACCAATCAGAGACTCGTCGCCCTGGTGCGGCGGAGCGAGACGCCCGCTGCCCGGCCGGACGAGCCGACGGAGCCTGATTGAAGCTCGCCCCGCCCTCATTGTCGGCGGACTCCCGGGGCCCAACGAGCACATAAACCGAGTGGCGAGAACTCGCTCACTGCAGTGCATAACGACTCCATGAACCGCTCCGTACCGAGCGCCGAAAGCACTGTGGAAGCGCACATGGTCGTCACTGAGTGGTTCACGCGGCCGCGCACCATAGTGCGACACCGCTCTTGGGGTACTACGGGGTCGTCCCTCCGCTGATATCACCGGCGGCGCCGCCAGTCCAACTGCACCGTGATGCGTGTCTGCCATGAGCCGTCCCAAACGGTGGACAGCCCGTGACGCTCCAGATGCTCGATTACCTCTTTAGCAATACCGAGCGCGGCTTCTTCACCTCGCAGAATACTCCCGTAAGAGAGCCAGAGGGTGCCACCCTCTACGGCTCCCTCCGTGTCCTGCATGTGGTAGAACGCAAAGCCCATGACCTCACGCCCGCCCTCTCGTTCGGCTGCCATCTCGTCTCCAATTTCGGCCGCACCGCAGGTGCAACAGCAACTGAAGTTCTGACGACAGACGATGCCTAGCTTCTCCAGATCAGCGAACGCCGCATCCAGACGATCACAGTCCGTAACCTCCGGCCACGAGTTCTGGGCGCGGAGATGTTCTTCAAGGGCCTCCTTCGCTAGTCTCTCGGCATGAGGTGCCAGGAGGTCGGCGTCGTAGTCATCGGATAGAACCTCGACAGCCATTGAGACTATCTCGTCACACGAATCGAATCCGCCTGCCACATCTCGCCGGATGTAATTTCGCATCTCATCGATGGCTTCGTTGAGGGAACTGCCTGACATACTCAGAGTCCTTCATGGCTGATCGATGCTCTAACTTCCTCACGGGCAGGGCCGGGCGCTACGGCCAAGCAGAGCCGCAGGCTCTTCATTAACCGTGCTTGTTGCAGCGTCGACTGCGGATTCACCGTGCCGGCTCTTCTTATACGATTCTATTGGCGACGCCGCCCGGGGAAAAGAGCCCAGACCTATCAATCCAGGCCACCCGGCTGCCAAGGACGACCTCGTACATACTGGACCCGTCGAAGCAACCCAGCGTGCCCCGCGTCGTCCACCGCCCCCGTAAGCGGATTGCTGAACCGGGAGCAGAAGCTGACTAAACAGGGGCGTGGTCGTGGTGCCGGTCCCGTTGGTCACCCACTGCCCCAGGGGGTCGGAGGCGACGGCCATCCGGAGTGTGCAGGCTGCGAACTCGGAGGCCAAGGCTACACAATCCTGCGGCGTGCCCGCTTCATTGACTTAGACAGCCCCCGAGGTCAAGATAGACACAGGGGAACTGAATGCAGGGCATGTGACGATGCAGGAGGTGAACATCGTGAGGCACAAGAAGGCACCCGCAGCACTCACGCTATTGGCAAGCATGTTATGGAGTCTGTCAGCCAGCGTGGCCGACGACACGACCATCTGGGTCGGCCCGAAATGGAAGTTCGGCGGGACCACGTACGTGGAATGGCGATTTCAGAACAAGCTCACTTCGAGTGGCGATCAACTGCCTGAGGAGGGCTGGGAGCAGCGGTACGATACCAGGCTCGGGTGTCTACTGCGCGTTGATGATGTATCAGAAACGGGGGACGTTCGCTTCACGCTCACGTTCGACCGAGTCGCGGTATCCACGGAGAATCCGTCCGGGACGACGCACTTCGATTCCGACGTCAACCGGCGTGACGATAGGAGTCCTCTCGGTCTAATCGTTCATGACATGCTTGGGACGCCGATGAGCCTGGAGGTGAAGAACTGCGGACGAGACATCAGAGTGTCTGGAACAGAGGCCATCAGGAAGAGTATCGAGGACTCGAATCCTGACAAGAAGGCATACGGAAGCGTGCGGAGCTTCCTCGACGCCGAGATGATGCGATTCCTCTGGGAATGGTTCTTCGCGCTGTATCCCTGCGGGGAGGTGAACGAGGGCACGACGTGGACTCGACAGGTCACGTCGATCCGCAAACTCCATACCATCGAGTGTGAGATCGATGAGATTGAGACCTCTGACGGAGCGACCGTTGTGCGCGTCGTATACTCGGCCACCGGCCGAGTGCTGCCCGAATTCGATGCAGAGGTCACACCCGACGGGGCACAACACAAGTACGGTGTGAGTCGGGAGGCAGGCAGTGCAGTCATAGACGCAAACAGAGGCCAGATCGTCGGGGTTACGGGCACGATCGAAGTGGACCACCGCACGATCACACCGAATCCCAGCGGTGGCATGCCGTCACGGCAGCTGACGGCCAAGACCGGCAAGAGTACGATCACCGTGCTTAGCGAAGTCGAGCGCAAAGCGCAAAAGGCCAAGCGGAAGGACAGCAAGCAGTCGTAAACCGAGCCAGTTGGATAAAGGCAACCTTGACCAGGTTTGTTCCGCGTCTGTCTTTCACACGACGCCCGAACACTACGTATACCCGGCATGAATGACGAGCCTAGCGCATGCGGATCGAGACCTCCGCGTGATACGGATATAGGGATAAGCATTGGCACTAGCGCATGAGAATCGAGTCCCCACGCGGCACGGCCATGGCGGCAAGCGTCGGCACTAGCTCCCTCGGGGTCCAGCCGCCACTGATTAGCTCGCATGGGAAAGGCGCCGGATATGCGACGTTGCGACCATTGCGGTAATAGGATTATCTTTGGCGGCCCGCGCGCGGACGGCCACCGCTACTGCAGCACGGGTTGCAGAGACCGCGGCCAATGGTCGCTCGTTGCCGATTCCATCTCCGAGGCGACCCTCATGTCATGGGTTCATGAGGTGCATGGTGGGCCTTGCCAATGGTGCAAACGCCAGGAGCCGGTCGACGTGTACACGCAACACATCGTCTGGTCGGCCCTTTTGTTCACCTCCTGGAATAGCGAGACACACGTCTGCTGCCGGCGCTGCGGTGTGCGCTTCCTGATTATTGCCCTGTTGACCTGTGTGCTGTTTGGCTGGTGGGGGTTTCCCTTCGGCGTGTTCCTGACGCCGGCGCAGATTGTGCGCAACGTGCTGGGACTGCTGCGCATGCCGGACCAGTCGGTGCCTTCGCCAGAGCTGGTCGATAGAGTCAAGTTTCAACTCGCCCGGGATCTCGCAACGAAACCGTCACAGGCGCTTGCTGACTGACCTCCGGCGCGGCACTTGGTGGGCGGGACGCTGTCGTACGGGTGGGGTGACTACTCACACGGCAGGCGCGTCGCCCGCACGGGAGGAATTCGATGCCGGTCATGGGGCCTCCGGCTTTGGCTCCCACTTGCCCGGGCCAAGAAAGTCCGCCGCGCACTGTGCCAGGCTCTTGCCCAGGTGTTCCCGTGCCGCTCGGTCGCCGGCGTCCGCCCGCTCCGACGCGCACAGGAATTCGTAGAACCGGTCTCCCGTGTCTGCCGCGATGTTACGGACCAACACTTCGGCCAGGCTGTAGCTGAGTCTTTGAGCATCGCCGGGTTTGCCGAATGACCGGCCGGACCAGAATTCGTCCAGCCCATGTAAACCCCAATAGAAGCGGTGCCGGGCGGCGAGCTCATGGTCTATCCAGAAGGTCGGCACGTCCGCGATCAGTTGGCACAGAATCTGGGCCACCCCTTCCTCGATCCACAACGGCAGTTCGAGCTCCGCGAGCGAGGCGTGCGTAAGCTCGTGCGCGATGGTGGCCTCCAGGTCCCACACCGGCCCTGGCGCGAGCACGACGTGCGGCAGGCCCCTGGTTATGTACATGCCGGCGGAAGTCGCGTGCTCTCCGTCCTCATAGAATGTGGAAACGTAATCGTAGTACAGCTCCAAGGTGTTTAACTGGAGAACGGGCAGAGCGCTTGGTATCGCACTGCGAGGCACGGCGCGCAAATAGTCGCCCATAACTTCAACGGCGTGGCACGTGAAGGTCAGCAGGCCCGCAAGTTCGTTGGGGCTGCGGGCGCCGACGAGTAGCACCGGGTGCGAGGAAAGGACCGTGTACGTGGGGCCCAGGGCGGGTCGCAATGCTTCGATCCACTGTGTGGCCGCGTGGAACCAGGCGTCCGGGCGAAGCCTCTCCTCCACGTTGCCGGTGATCCAGGCGTCCAGCGTGCGCCAATCCGGTACCGGAAACCGATCGGCATTCCCGCTCCCCGGGGCGACCTGCCAGAGTTTGAAGCGACAGGTAGCCCCCTCCGGATCGCGGTTCTCGTCGTGGTTCGAGTCGTCCTTCATCGTCAATCCGCTGGCTCCCGCTGCCGGCTACCAGTTGGCGGAGGTTGGCCCGCAGAGTGACACAGGGCCTATTGCGGCAGGAAGTCCTCTGGCCGCAGGCCTTCCGCTTTCAGAACTTCGACGTCCAACTTCCTCTCAAAGGGCACTAGGCCCTGGTCCCGAAGACGGCGGGTCGCCTCGACCGCGTAGCGGTGGGCGTATTCCTCACGCTCTGCTTTGGGCCTCTGGCGGTATCGGTCCCAGCGCTCCTCCCAGCGGTCCTGGTCGTCATGGAGGGATGGGAGTTCGACCTTCTCGTACATGTCCGCCCAGTGACCCACTTCGTGCGGCACGGTGTGGTAGAGCTGACACCTGCGTACTCCTTCCAGCTTGAAGATCATGTTGTAGTGGCGGGTATCGATCTGAACGTCGTCGGCCATCTCCATGAGTCTGTCGAGTTCCTTCTATTCTTGCGGCCGGAGGTGGCGTCCCCACCTGAGGCTGGTGGGCATCGGCTGTGCCTCCAGGAAGATGACCGGACCGCACAGCGGGCCAACATCAACCGCGTATCCCAGGCGACCCCAAACCGGACGCAGCGCTTCCTCCCGGCGCGTCGGCTGGCGCAGGACGATTCCCTGTATTCCGCTAATGCCCTTGTAGCTGTTGATGTGAACCTGGGGCAGGTGACGCAGTATGGTCGCGACGTCGTCCACCGTGCAGGCATGCAGCGACCCACCCCTGGTGTGCTCTACTACGAAGGGTATATCTCGCCCCCAAACGTACCTGGACACGACCGAGTGCCCGGGCACCCGCTTCCACTTATAGGCCGAGTCGGCCCATCGCCTCGGCACTACGTTGCGGTTGTCCTGACCATGCCCTTGCCTGGCCGTGCCGATGTTGCGGTTCCGTCTCGTCGGGTCTCGTCCGCGTCTCATTGTTGACTTTCACTGGTTCGCGGCCAGGATCGGGGCCAGCGTGTCGAACCATCCGCCGGTGGCCGGAAGGTCTATGCCGTGGTGTGGCGCTTAGTCAGACTTGCTGGCAGTGTTGCTCTCCGAGTTCGTCGGGCCAGTCTCGGACGGATGTTGCTTTGCGGCTCTGTCCGAGGCTTCCGGTGGGGCCTGCCAGATGGTCTCCTTTTCCTCGTCGTAGACCTCGATCAGCCCCTCACCCTTCTCACTCAAGCCAAAGCCGGCCCGACACGTGCCGTTCGAATCATAGACTTCAGCAAATGGTCCAAGGTCGGTGTCCACACCGGCGACGTATTGCCCCTTCTGGCCTGCCCCAAGCATCCGGAGTACAGGCCTGCCATCTGGAGCAAGCATCAGTAGGCCACGCATATCGCTCTTCTGGTCGAAGAGTGACAGCCCAATGCCATCCGAGTCCAAAGCAAAAAGGCCACGTGTCTTGCCGGCTTGGTCACACAAGTACATCCCAGGGGATGCTTGCGCAGCCACCCCCAGCCCGATTCGTGCTTTCCCGCCAAGGTCGTAGAAGATCAGGTGCGACTTCCCGCCCAGTCTCTCGCCAAGCCAGGCGACAGGGCCAGCGGCGCTGTTGTACAGCGTCAGACCTCCGAAGCCGGCTTCATCCACGGCCAGAGCGAGCCGGGTCGCCCCAAGCGGATCGAGGAACCGCAGCTTGGCGCCGGCGCCGGGCCGGGGCTCAAGCACCGCCCGCAGGTCGCCACGCGGCCCC
>JANQGB010000270.1 GCA_028277545.1 Phycisphaerae bacterium
GTCGTGCAGGACGGGGAGCATGTTTACTACATTCCGCCTGATCGAGGTGACGTCATCCGGATCATCGACGACCTGGTCAGACCTAACGGCATCATAGGCACGGCCGACGGCCAGACGCTCTATGTGACCGATCATGGCGCTAAGCAGACCTACCAGTATGACATCCAGGAGGACGGGAGCGTGTCGAACAAACGGCTGTTCGCATCCGTGGGGGCGGATGGCTTGACGATAGACGACCGGGGCAACGTATACATGGCAGCAGATGGCGTCCTGGTCTACGACCCGGCGGGCAGCCACATCGAAGCGATCGACATTCCCGAAGCGACCACCAACGCTTGCTTTGGCGGCGCCGACGGCCACACCTTGTTCGTCACCACCCGTACGTCGGTCTACTCTCTGAGGATGACGGCCGGCGGCCTGTGAGCCGGAGACGCAGCCAGCCCCTCTGCAACATCCTGGCGACCGGCGCTTGTCGCCTCGATAGGGGCTACGCGCCCGTTTCGATCCCCAGTCGATAGGCCACCAGCTTGTTGCCCATGAACGTCGGAATGACCAGCAGGTTGTCGTCCTTGATGAACTCGAAGTCCGCGCAGTTGAGGCCTGCCTGCGTCGTATCGAGCAGCTCGACCACCGTACCTGTCGGCGAGACCCGATACACCTTGCCCTCCCAGTGCGAGACCAGGTAGTGCCCCTCGTTGTCGACCCGGATGCCATCGATCACGCCGGCGCCCAGCGAGGTAATGTTGTTTACGTGCCCATCCTGCAGGCTCACCGTCTTTAGCAGGCCGTCCCCGGTGCTGCCCGCCACGACCATGCCGTCGTGCATGAACAAGCCGTTCGTCCGGTGCAGGTCGCAGCCGGATTTCCACACCTCGCCCACGCCGCCCGCGTATGAGTAGAGATCCCAGCCGGCCAGCACGCGGCTGGTGTTGGAGATAAGCACGCTGCCGGAGGCGTCTATCACCAGGTCGTTCAGAAACTTGTGCCCGGGCACAGCGTGACGCCCCAGAATCTCGCCGCTGTCGAGGTCGATCTCGACCAGGTCGCCCCGAAAGCCCTCAACGACATAGAGCCGGTCGCCCGAGATGCCCATCCCACACGGCCCGTCCAGCCCCGTTACCCATTCGAGGTCCCGAATCTGCCCATCGGTGCCAACCTTGGAAATGAAGCCCGTCTCGACGTGGCTGGGGTCGACGCGGTCGAAGCTGCTGACGAAGAGCACGTCTCGCTTGGCGTCGTACAGCACCGACTCCGGCACCTTGAAGTCGGCCGGTGTCTCCCACACCTTGGTCAGCAACTCGGGTCGCTTGATCGGCGGATCGAGCGGCCGGTCTGTCCGGCACATGAACCCCCAGCCGCCGAACGACTCCGTCACCAGCAGACAAACCTCGTTCAGCCCCTTTCGCAGCGGCAGATAGACCGTATCGAACAAACCCACAACCCCGACGAACGACGGATCCCGGCTGCGGTATCCGCTGGTCCCACTGAATAGCGGCTTGCCGTTCAGAAAGACGGTCACATCGTCGCTATATCCGACCGACAGCCTCACGTCCTGCCGCTCGTCACTGTGCACGACCGTTCGCGCGTAAACACAGTGCGCCTGCTGCCCCGGTCGTTTGACGTGCCTGGAGAGATTGACCAGCCCGGAGTGCTCTGCCGCCACTGGTCGCCACCCCGCGTAGTACACCTGGAAGAACGGCGGATAGCTGGCCCGATCGATCCGCCCGGCCGGGTACGGCCGCGAGATCTGCCAGTCGGTCAGCGTGCCGGCCGGTGTGATCCTCTGCGGCGGGCTGTCGAACTCGAGTTCGCCCGTCGCCTGGTACCGGAACTTCGAGAACCAGGCGGTTCCGTCGGCAGGCCCCATCACGCCGATCGTGCCCTTGCTGCTGCCATGCTTGAGATCATGAATGGTCAGCACCGGCTCCTCGCTCTCGTTAAGGAACACACGCGCTTGAGTGTTGCGTATCTCGACCCGCAGCGTGACCCACTGATCCGCCGGAATAGTGGCTGCCGCACTGAATCCCTCGCCGTGGTAGAGCTGCCAACAAGCCACGCCGTTGAACACCGGGGCGTACTGCACAGCATCGGGATAGAGGCCCGCCCGGTGAGGACGCACGTAGAGGCGCTCATACTCGCCGGCAGACTGCACCCGGAACACGATGCCCGGATAAGACCGCGACCCGTTCACCGCGACATCAACTTCGATCACCCCGTCACCGAACTCAGCGTCGGTCAGGAACGCCGTGCCGGCCAGGGCACTGCGCCCCAGGTGATCTGCGACGGTGGCTCTGGAGAGATCCCAGCGCTCGGCGTCCCAGTTGGCTGCCACCGCGTCGCCGGGCCCTACCCCCGCCTGC
>JANQGB010001094.1 GCA_028277545.1 Phycisphaerae bacterium
ATGGCACCGACAGGCTACTAGTCGAGGTCAACGCCAACGACGGCGCGGGAAGTTGGACAGAGGTGACCCGGCACGACATTGACGGCGGCCTGAGCTGGCGACACCATGAGATCGACCGGACCGCAATCGTGGCGGTAGGCGTGACTCCCACTGCGACGACCAAGCTGCGCTTCACCGCCAACGACGGCGATACGCAAAGCATTGTCGAGGCGGGCCTGGATGCGTTCGAGATATTCACCGTGGAGTGCGATTAGGGAGCTGCCCCAGGCCCGTGGAAGGCCGGTTCCGGACGCGAAGAATGCCAGCCGGCGCGGTGTGAACCCGGCACTCGCCGCGAGACGTACAAGTTGCCGGCAGATACAGCCGACGCCGGTAGTGATCGTAGTGGCCGGCGGACGTTGTAGTCGATAAACGCCGCTCCTCGCCCCGACGGGGCGAAGGCGATTAGCCACGGGCGAAGCGCAGCGCAGCCCGTGGGTAGAGCGGCCCCAGAGCAACATAGTGCCCCGGTAGGGGCACAGGAGACCAGGTAAACCGCCGACTCACAACTCACTCACGCGTTGCGGTGCGCGTCACCCGTGGCCAGGCGCCCTCACCCCTTCGGGGTGAAGCCCCAGCGGCGTGGAGCCTGAGTAAATGCCACTCCGCTTCCTGGTGCAGTGCATCCCCTCCCAGTTGAATGCGGATGCGCCGCAGAACCTGCGCCCAGATGTTCCCAGCGAGGTAATCCCCGAAACCGAGCGCCCCGCCTGCCCTGACTACTGCTGCGTCGAGCTAACGGCGGCAGCGGCCTGGACCAGCGGATCGCTGTACCGCACGTTGGCGGCTGCCAGTGCCTCGGTGGCTCGTTCGAGTGTCGCCTCATCCGCCTCCGGCATCTCTGACCACGCCGCGTGCGCCTGCTCGGCCCAGGCATCGTCGTAGCGCCAGGCTCGGGCCCCAGGGTGGATGAAGTCGGCAAAGGCAGGGACATGGCGCCCCCGGCGACTGTAGTAGTAGCGGATGCCGCGCCAAATCGAGAGATTGGCCAGCCAGGCAAACTTCTTGAACGGCAGCACGCCCAGGCGGCGCAGGCTGGAACGCAAGGAGAAGAACTCGGCAAAGGCAGCCATCTGGGCATGCCGAAGGTCACGCGGTGACATGCTGCCCGGCGTGTAGCAGACGCTGGCCCCGTTGTAGCGGTCCCAGTCGTCGGTAACCAGGCGCCCCTGAGCCTTGTAGTCCTGCCACACTCCAGTTCCGGGATACGGCGTCAGGATCGGATAGCAGCTCATCGACAGGTTCATGCGCTGGGCGAACCGGCAGGTCTCCATGCAGGTGCGCCAGGTGTCGTTGTCGAATCCGAAGATGAACGCCCCCCAGAGGCTGATTCCATAGCTCTGAATCTTGCGAATTCGCCATTCGTAGTCGGCGCTGCGGGCAAATCGCTTGCCCGCCTCGGCCAGCGTCTGCTGGTTAGGGCTCTCCAGGCCGAGAATCAACCCCAGGCAACCGCTTCTCCTCATGGCCGCCAGCAGCTTGTCGTTGTTGCTGATCAGGATGTCGCATTGCGAGGCCCACTTGACGCCCAGCGGTTCTATGGCCGCACACAGCTCGCGGGCCCACTTGTGGTTTCCACCGAAGTCGTCGTCCGCAAAGATGAAACAGGCGCTGTTGTACAACTCCTTCGCCTCGCGGATCTCCTCCACGATGTCTTCGATCCTCCGCTGGCGGAACTTGCGCCCGAACACCCCCGGCGTTGTGCAGAAGTTGCAGGCATGAGGACAGCCACGCGTGGTTTGAATCGGGTTGAAGATGAGATAACTCTTGGCGTCCAGCAGATCCTTACGCGGTGTCGCGATCCGCGCCGTCGGATAATCCGTCCAGTCGTAGACCGCCCTCAAACTGGCGCCGGGCTCTCCCCGGGCCACCGCGTCCCAGTCGGCGAGCATCTGGGGCAGGCAGGTTTCACCGTCACCCCGACACACCGAATCGCAGTGGGGAGCCGCGTCCTCCGGCATCGCTGAGGGGTGTATGCCGCCCAGAAAGACCGTGACGCCCAAGGCCCGATAAGCATCCGCCAGTTCGTAGGCCCGCTTGGCCTATGTGGTCGGCATTACCGCCATGACCACACAG
>JANQGB010000339.1 GCA_028277545.1 Phycisphaerae bacterium
GACCGATAAGACAGGTAGACTCCGCCTGCGCGCGCTGTGCGCGCCGGCGACCGGTCGGCCAGGTACGGGAGCTTGTCATGAGCGGTATCAGCAGCAGCGTGGGGTTGATCTCCGGGTTACCGACCGCTGACCTAATCTCCCAGCTAATGGCCATTGAGGCCAGGCCCCTCGAGCTGCTCCAGGAGCGGGCCGGAGTAGTGCAGGCCGAGCGCACGGCGTTCGTCGACTTGTCGGCCCGACTGCTCTCGCTCAAGAACGCCATCCAGGATTTCGACGAGCCGGCCTTCTTCAAGAAGTTCCGGGCCAACAGCAGCAACAGTGACGTCTTGTCGGCCGTACCCGGATCTGACGCGGCGCTGGGGTCGTTCAGCTTTCAGGTCCACTCGCTGGTCGCCAGTCACGGATTGATCAGCCAGGGCTTCGCCGACGCCGACACCAGCCCGGTGGGGTCGGGCACCGTCACCCTGGAGATGGGCAACGGGCTGCTCAATCCGGCCACCGACCTCGACGTCCTCAATGGCGGGGAGGGAGTGCGGCGGGGCACCATCGAGATCACCGACCGTGCCGGCAACACGGCCGAGGTCGATCTGACTGCCGTGCTTACCGTGCAGGACGTGGTGCAGGCCATCAACTCGCAGACTGCGATCAACGTGCAGGCCGGTGTGAGCGGTGACAAGCTCGTGCTGACCGATCTCAACGAGACGGCGCTGGCTGGAAGCCTGTCCGTGCGCGACCTGGGCAGCGGCCACGCAGCCGAGGATCTGGGCATTGCCACAAGCGTTTCCGGGCTGGCCGGTGACGCGCTTTCGATCACCGGGGCGGACGTCATCAACCTGGTGGAATCGACCCTGCTCGCCTCGCTCAATGACGGCAACGGTGTCGGCCGGGCGCTTACCGGTACGGACTTCACCATACAACGCCAAAGCGGAGACGGCTTCCGCTTCGACATCGCACTGGACGGCAACATCGGCGATACGACGCACCTGAACGTGCTCAACAACGGCAACGGGGTGCGACTGGGTGTCATTCGCATAACCGACCGCAGCGGGGAAAGCGCTGAGGTCGATCTATCCAACGCCGTCAACCTGGGCGACGTGACCGAGGCCATCGAGGCTTCGGGACTGGACATCAGCGTAACCTACTTCAACTCCAGCTCGCAGCACGCGCTGCAACTGTCCGACCAATCGACGGGCGACCAGGTCTTCAAGATTGAGGACGTAAGCGGCTTCGCGGCGCGGGACCTGGGAATCGCAGCCGAGGCGGACGAAGATTCCGGCTCGCTGATCGGCAACGGCATCCACCGCGTGACCACGATCGGCGACATCATGCGAGCCGTCCAGTACGCCTATGACGAGAACAGTGGTTACAACGACGGGCGGGTGCGCGTCGAGATATCGAGCAACGGAAACGGCCTGGAGCTCACCTCGCTCGGAATGCCCCGCGAGTTTGAGGTCATTGCCGGCGAGGACTCGACGGCCGCCGCGGATCTGGGGCTCCTGGGAGACTACAGCCTGGGCTACCCGAGCGGCGGCGCGGCCCGCGACCTGATCGCCGGGTTGAACTCGGTTCTGCTGCGGTCGCTCAGCGGCGGCTCGGGGGTGTCCACCGGGCAGGTCCAGTTCACCGATGGCAACGGCGCCGGGGCAACCGTTGATTTCGCCGGTGCCCAGACGGTGCAGGATATTATTGACCGGATCAACACCGGAGCCGCAGAAGCCGGCGTGCAAGTCACGGCCGCCGTGAATCCGGTGGGCAACGGCATCATCGTTCGGGACGAGTCCGGCAGTTCGGCCAACCCGCTGGTCATCGACGACGTATCCGGCACGCTGGCCGCTGAATTGGGCCTGGCGGGCACTCACGCCACCGGCCAGGCGAACAGCGGGAACCTGCAGTTGCAGTACATCTCTGAGCAGACGCCGCTTTCCGAACTGAACAGCGGGCGGGGCGTGCGCACCGGCGAGTTCAACATCTTCGACAGCGCCGGCACTCAACACTTTATCCGCCTGACCGACAACCAGAAGACGGTTGGCGACGTGCTCCACCTGATCAACAGTTCCGGCAACGGCCTGCTGGCGTCCATTAACGAAAGCGGCGACGGCATTCTCATCACCGACACCGCCGACGGATCCGCCGCGCTCAAGATCGAGGAACGCGACGGCGGCTTCACCGCCGCGGATCTGAATCTACTGGGCGAGGCTGCGGAGGGCGAGACCACCATCGACGGTTCCTTCGAGGTGCGCCTGGAGATCGACGCGGACGACACGCTGCAGGACGTGGCCAACAAGATCAACGCCCTGGGCGGCGACTACTCGGCGGCGGTGGTGAACGACGGCAGCCCCGCGGCGCCCTACCGTCTGAGTGTCAGTTCTCTGGTCTCCGGCCTGCGCGGCAGGATGGTCTTCGACAGCGGGGACACCGGCCTGGCCCTGGAAAACCTGGTGGAGGCTCGGGACGCCGTGGTCTTCCTGGGCGGCTCTGACGCCGAGAACCCCGTCGTACTCCGCTCGCCGACCAACACACTCAACAACGTCTTACAGGACGTGGCCATCGATCTGGTGGGAACCAGCGACGAACCGGTCGACCTGTCCATAACGCAGGACGTGGACACCATCGTCGGCGACATCAAGGACTTCGTGGACCGATACAACGAGGTGATCGGCCGGATCTCCGAGTTGACCTCCTTTAACTCAGAGACCTTCGAACGCGGCGTGCTCTTCGCCGACTCGACCGTCACGCAGGTGGAGTCCCGGCTGTTCCGCGCCGTGACGGATCAACTCGAGAACGTCGGTGCTAGCGTCTCCCGACTCTCGACCATCGGCATCGCGGTCGACGCCAACGGCAATCCGGCCGACGGCAATACCCTGGCCTTCGACGAGGCCAAGTTCCGTGAGGTGTACGCCAACAACCCCGAGGCGGTGGAGCAGCTCTTCCTCACGGAGGATACCGGCTTCGGCGACCTCTTCGACGAAATGCTGGACGGGATCACCCGAAGCCACGACGGCTTGCTGGCCACCAAGGACTCGAGCCTGGAAAGTCAGGAGGAGTTGATCAACGACCGGATTGCCAGCCTGCAGGAACTGCTGGACCAGAAGCAGACCAGGCTGGAGCGGGAATTCGCATCGCTGGAGACCTCGCTGGCAGCCCTCCAGGACCAGCAGACCTCCCTGGGGCTGCTGCAGGGCATGCTGGGCGGCTAGCGGCTCCCGGGCGGCTCAGCGGGGCCGTCGCCCAGCGCGGGGGCCCTCCTGAAGCTCCACCCAGGAGCCCACAATTAGGTCAACTTGCCTGCCCCCCCTACCGATACCCCCAGGGTATGAGCATGACGGCGCCCAATTCCTATCTTCGTGACGCGGTGATGACCGCGACGCCGGAGCAACTACAACTCATGCTCTACGACGGGGCGATTCGTTTCGCAACACAGGGCAGGGACGCCCTGGAAGCCAAGGACCACGAGCAGTCCTACGAGAAACTCTCCCGCGCCCAGGCCATAGTCCTGGAGATGGAGCGCGGCTTGCGACCCGAGGTCAACGCCGAGCTGTGCGAGCGGATGGCGGCGATCTACGGCTTCATCTATCGCAAGCTGGTGGAAGGCAGCATCAACAAGGACACCACCGACATCGACGACGCCCTCAAGATTCTCCGGATGGAGCGTGAGACCTGGGTGTTGCTGATGGAGAAAGTCAACGCCGCTCGGGCCGAAGCGTCGCCCGAGGAGTCACCCGCCAACGTCCAGCCGGCTGCCCCCGCGGCACCGGCCGCAGCCGCCCGGCAGGTCGACCCGGCTGACCAGGCCGGATCACTCTGCGTCGAGGGATGATCCCGCCTGACCTGCGGTGTGTCGGCACCCCCTGCCTGAGCTCTTGCACCTCCGGTAAGTTGACTGTACCACCTTCGTACCTTAGACAGGCCATCGGTTGGACCGATGGACCATGAGCCCGGATGCAGCCGCGCGGTCGATCCGGGCAATGCCACCACTGGGGCCTTGCGAACCGGCGGCGGATGGTCTGCGTAGCCTGACGGAAGGAGTTCATACCATGAACCGTCTGTATCGCCTGCGAAGCGTGACCGCTGTGGCGCTGTTCACCTGCTGCTGCGGAATTAGCTGGGCCCAGTCACCGCCGCCATCCGGTCCAGGCGGGCAAGCGGCGCCCGCGCCGCCACCGAGTGAAAAGTATCCGCCGGCGGCTAACCTGGAGGAGGCCCTGCAACTCGCCCTGGACGCCGTTCGCCAGGCAGAGGACGAATCCAACAGCGAGGAAGTCCGCCAGGAGAAGGTCAGCGAGTGCGCTCACTACACCACGGCGGCAGCGGATTTCGACCGCGACAACCTCAAGGCAGAGTATATCAACGGCCGACTGAACATCCTCATCAATCGCGATCGGGACGCGTTCAGCCAGATCAGGAAGTACGTCGAGAGCCCGGTCGGCGAGGGAGACGCCGAGGCTTGGCGCATCCTGGGTGGTCTCTTCCTGGACGGCGGCTACCCCCCGATGGCCGAGGCGAAATACCGCCGGGCACTCAAGCTCAACCCCGCGGACCCCTTGATCTACCTGGGGCTGGCCAAAGCCTCCAACCTGCAGAGCCGGTTCCAGGAAGGCGCCGGCCACGTCCAGAGGGCTATCAGGCTGGATCCCTCGTCATCAGAGGCGTACCAGGTATTGGCCACCGCCATGGTGGGTCTCAAGGACTATCGCGAGGCCAAGCGGGCCATGCGGGAGGCGGTGGCCCGCAGCCGAGGAAAGGTAAGCACTGATACAACGAATACTGTGGAACTGACGCGCCTCCTGGGCTACTACCGCCAGTCTCTGGCGGTCCTGAGAAGCCTGATAGTTGAGGCGCCCAAAGACCCCGACAAGTTTGCGGAGTTTGGCCAGGATGTTCTGGACTATTCGCAGGTGACGCAGCTCCAGTTGGATGTTGAGCGCGTGCTGGCCATCCACGCACTGGTGGACCAGATTAGATGGGCCCTGGAGGAGACCAACTCTCAGGTTCAACCGACCCTGGTCTACGAATGCGCCCGGCTCTGCATGCTGGCCGGTCGGAGCGACGACGCCGTCGAGGCCCTGGAGGGCCTGCTGGCCATAGACCCTCAGGACGCCACCGCGATCCAGATGCTGGAGGACATCAAGTCCGGCGTAGCTCAGGCCGCAACGCCACTGGCCGTCCCGAGTGCGCCACCCGCCGATCCAGGTACGCCACCAGCCGGCACCGAGCCGGAGGAGCCCTAGCCCGAATCTGGCCGCCTCAGCCGCGTCGTGGGAGTCGGTCAGTCAGTCAACCGATATGGTGTTCGGGCCTCGAAGAGGCTCCGGGCCGCTTCTATCTCGGGCAGTAACTCATCCTGCCCGGTGCTACTGGCCAGTTGTAGTGCCTGCCGGGCCTGGGTGATTGCCTCCTCGAAGCGGCCGACCTCGGCGTAGGCCGCCGCCAGGGTGAGTCGCACGGCGGGCACCGCGCCGCCGGGGCCGTCCGCGGCCAGTTCGGCAAGCGACACAG
>JANQGB010000419.1 GCA_028277545.1 Phycisphaerae bacterium
GCCGTCGCTGTCCGCATCCGGATTGTCGTCAAAGCCCGGACACAAGTCGCAGAGATCGCCCACGCCGTCGGTGTCAGCGTCCGCCTGGTCCGCGTTCGCAACGTTGGGGCAGTTGTCGTAGCTGTTCAGGATCCCGTCGCTGTCGTCATCCGATTCGATGGCCGTCGTCAACGTATCGAACAGTCCTCTATAGACGAGCGTCCCTCCGCTACTCAGGTAGAAGGTCGAGTCGGTGAAATTGGCGAATTGCATTTCGGCCACGCTGGGCAATCGCGCCAACGGATCGCCGGAGAAATCAAACACCGTCCCCGTCGTATCCTGGAGGACCCAGCTTGACTGAAATCCGCTCGTGAACCCGGCATTCGCGTCAGTCTGGTCTGTATAGCCCGTCCAGTCGTACACGCGCCACGTACTGCCTAAAATGTCGGCCGCAGTGGCCACGATCTGGGACGCAGGCCCGCCGCTCTTGAACATGTACGCTTTCACCGCGCCCGGGTAGATACCCCACCGGTAGTCTGTGATCGCCCCGGATCCATTTACGTCGTGCGGTGTTGCACTGTCATACGTCACCCATAACTCGAAAGTCGGCCCGTACGGCTCTGTACCGTAGCCGGCTGCTGCCGTTCCCGTCGCGTGCATCGTGCGCAGCTCCGCGCCTCCCGTCGAGGCCCCCAGGCAGGTCACTGCCGTCAGTATCAGTAATCTCAGCTTCATGTCTATCTCCTTTGCAGACGGGTCCAGTGGCAGTGTCGCGACTCCGATAGGAAGGCGCGCGATGCCTACTTGCGCGGCACCCACGTTGTATTCGCCAGTGCCGACACCTTGGCACGTCAGGCGGTCAACAGAGGATCTTGATACTGCCAACACCGCGCTATGGCTTGGCACCATCTCTCTAAGTATTAAGCGGGCGGAAGGCGCACACCTTCACGCGGTCAGTAACGAATTCACGGGAAACTGACCGCCTCTCTATCAACGTACCTCCGGCCCGCACGCTGGCGACCTGCGGTATTCGCAGCGCCAACAGCGTGTTGATTAAAGTGTGGCACCATCGGCGCGCCGGGAGACTCTGGTTCTCAACCGTGGCGCCACGACCGCACCGACGGGATGCCTCTGCCACGCTCTTAGGCAGCCCTTCCTCAATACACTGCTAAAGTGAGACTGTGCCGCGCTCGACCATGCCCATTCTGGCGGGCACCCGATGTACGTCAGCGGGTTGTACTGGCTTAGTCTGCACGGTAACCTCCTTTTAGGAATTCGATTACATAGTCTGGTCGGGAGGAGGACCCGCTGAATGGGCCCGTCGGAGGAATCGCTGCTCTCCAAGGCGACTGGCGGCGACCAGGACGCGCTGTCGGTGTTGCTCAAGCGCCACGGGCCGCGTGTTGCCCGCGAGCTGTCGATTTCAGATCAATACCACGCCGTACTGGACACTGATGATGTGATGCAGGTTACGTTCGTCGAGGTGTTCCTGAATATTGATCGCTTTTGCACGCAAGGCGGCGGTTCGTTTCCGGCGTGGCTGCGGACGATCGCCCAGAACAACCTGCGGGACGCTATCAGAGCGTTGGAGAGCGAGAAACGCCCGCCCCCGAGCCGCAGACTGGAGCCCGCAGGTGAAGACTCGTCACTAGCACTGTTGTCTGATCTGGCGGGAGTCACGTTCAGCACGCCCAGCCGTCGCGCCTCGCGCGAGGAGTTGAAGTCACTTCTCGAGGCCGCGATCAAGGACCTGCCGGCGGACTACGCCAGGGCGGTGCGGCTCTTCGATCTGGAAGGCTGCACGGGGCCCGAGGTGGCCACGGCCATGCAGCGATCCGCCGGTGCGGTGCACATGCTTCGGGCCAGAGCCCGTGATCGATTGCGGGAACAGTTGGGCTCCTCCTCGCGGTTCTTCAGCAACGGGGCGTGAATTCGGGTCAGTGGCCGAGATCGGGATGTCGCCCGCTCATCTCTGGTGGGGCAACGCGGGACCTGGGGTCATGCCAATGTGCTCAGACGACGAGCGCATGTCCAGACTGATTGACCAGGCGCGTCGACAGGTGGGTGCTGCCCGCGCGCCGAGTGGCCCGGCAGTAACGCTCCAGGCCGCATCCTTACCGGGGTACGAGATCGTTCGCGAGATTCATCGCGGCGGCCAGGGTATCGTCTACCAGGCTCTGCAGAGGTCCACGCGGCGCCAAGTGGCTATCAAGGTGATGCGCGAGGGCCCTTTCGCCGACCAGACCGACCGGGCTCGCTTTCAACGCGAGGTGGAGATACTGGCCCGGCTCAAACACCCCAACATCGTGGCAATCCACGACAGTGGCCAGTCTGGCGGCTGCTTCTTCTATGTCATGGATTACATCGCCGGGCAGACACTGGACACGTTTGTGGCAACTGAAGATCGCTCGATCGGCGATCTTCTGGAAGTCTTCCTGAAGATTTGCGAAGCGGTTAATGCGGCTCACCTGCAAGGTGTAATTCACCGCGACTTGAAGCCCAGCAACATTCGGGTTGACGCCGACGGTGAGCCCTTCGTGCTGGACTTTGGTCTGGCCAAAGGACAGGCCGATGAACAGCAAGCCTCGCTGATGACAATTGCTGGTCAGTTTGTGGGCTCGCTTCTGTGGGCCAGTCCCGAGCAGGCTGAGGGCACACCTGGCAAGATCGACCTTCGAACCGACGTATATTCGCTCGGTGTGATCCTGTTTCATGTGCTGACGCGCCGGTTCCCCTACGACGTTACCGGTAGCATGCGCTCCGTAATGGACCGGATCATGCGGGCCGCGCCAATCAGGCCAAGCACGATTCGCAAACACATCAGCAGCGAACTGGAGACGATTGTTCTCAAATGCCTTCACAAGGAGCGGGAGCGACGCTATCAGAGTGCCGGAGAGTTGGCTCGCGACATTCGGCACTACCTGGCCGGCGAACCGATTGAGGCCAAGCGTGACTCGACGCTCTACGTTCTCCGTAAGCAGTTCCGGCGTTACCGCGTGCACGTGGCGGTCGCTCTCGGGTTCATGACGCTTCTCGCCGTGGCCCTGGTTGTCATCACGTCACTCTATGTCGCGTCCGAACGCGCATACCGTGCCGCGGCGGAGAGCGAGCGCAGCGTTCTGTGGGAAGCGTACGTCGGTAACGTGATCGCGGCCGATTTCGCATTATTGAAGAATGACACCGTGGCCATGAAACGTCGGCTGGCAGCGGCACCGGCCCAGCTGCGCAACTGGGAATGGCGATACCTGCTGGCCGAATCCGACACCAGCCTCCACGTGCTGGGAGGGCACGGCTCTCCGACGTCATCCGTCGCGTTCCACCCGGACGGCGCGCAACTGGCTTCCGTGCACGGAGACGGCAGGGCGCGGCTATGGGACGTCTCTTCGGGCAGGCTGGAGAGGACTCTGGAAGGTAACCACGCCCACCTGACCACCGTCACCTTCAGCCCTCAAGGCCATTGGCTGGCT
>JANQGB010000440.1 GCA_028277545.1 Phycisphaerae bacterium
AGAACAACACCCCTAGCGATGTCGAGGTCATCGCTTCGACCTTCGACGAGCAGAGCCACCGCCACGTGCAGGTCTGCGAAATGGTCATCGAGAAGGCCCGGCGGTTTGTCGAGTTCGGCGAGCACGTCGTGATCCTCATGGACTCGATCACCCGTATGGCCCGGGCCTACAACTCGGAGATGCCGCACTCCGGCAAGATCCTCACCGGCGGCCTCGATTCCAACGCCCTGCAAAGGCCCAAGAAGTTCTTCGGCTCCGCCCGCGCGATCGAGAACGGCGGGTCGCTGACCATCCTCGCCACCGCGCTGGTCGACACCGGCTCCAAGATGGACGACATCATCTTCGAGGAATTCAAGGGCACCGGTAACTCCGAGCTGCACCTGGACCGCCGGCTCGTCGAGAAGCGCACCTACCCCGCCATCGACATCGCCGCCTCCGGCACCCGCCGCGAGGAACTGCTGATGGACGATCAGGAACTCAAGCTGATCTATCGCTTGCGCAAGGTCCTGGCCGACATGAACGTCGTCGAGGCGATGGAACTACTCAAGAACCGGCTCGAGAAGGTCAAGAGCAACGCCGAGTTCCTGCTGACCATGAGCCTGGACTGAATAGTCTGACAGCTTATATGTGCTTGCATTGGACTCTTCGTGGAACCGTGACATGCCGGCGAATGCCAGGCGCTATAACCACGACGTCGACTACGAGAGGGTCAGCGAGTTCCTCGTAAAGACTTATCGTTTGTCGACGGGTCACATCAATTGGGTGCAGCCACGCTGGGAATACATGCATTATCACCCGCTGATCCGCGGCATAGATCGCGGCCTGATCGGTGTGTGGGAGGATGGTGGCCAGATCGTCGGCGTCGCGCATCCTGAACACGATCTGGGAAGCGTCTACTTCCAGATCGGTCCGGGGTACGATTCACTCAAAGAAGAAGTGCTGTTGTATGCCGAGGAGCATCTGAGTGTCCTCCGTGAGGGCGGCCGGCAACTCGCTGTGTTCATTGCGGAGGGGGACCGGGCCTTTCAACAGATCGCTTCACGCCATGGATACATCAATCAGGGCACGGGCGAGTGTGTGTCACACTACACGATCCCGCAACCCTACCCGGCCGTACCGCTGCCGGCGGGTTTCCGGTTGACAAGCCTGGCGGAGGAAAACGACTTACAGATGGTGGATCAGGTGTTGTGGCGGGGATTCAATCATCAGGGGGACCCGCCCGCCGACCGGTTAGCGGACAGGCTTTTTATGCAGTCGGCCCCGAACTACCGTCATGATCTGAATGTCGTCGTTGTGGCGCCGGATGGGCAATTCGTTTCATACTGCGGCATGTGGTACGAGCCCCGACACTCGCTGGCTTACGTCGAGCCGGTTGCGACCGATCCGGGCTACCGGCGATTAGGCCTGGGCCGGGCCGCAGTGATGGAAGGCATCCGCCGGTGTGGCGAACTGGGCGCGGTCCTGGCAGAAGTGGGGACCGATATGCCGTTCTACCTGTCGTTCGGTTTCAGGCCGGTGCACTACTATTCCGTCTGGCGACGGACCTGGGCCGATGGCGGGGCTAGAAGTTCGACACATCTATTAAAGCCGTCACCCAGAGGGTGAAAGCGGACTCTGCTGATGCGACGTATCATCTGACGCAGGATTGACACATACGATCGATAAATCCGCGGGCACGAGATAAGGGAATGGTTTATCTTGATGCCCGGCCCGTGTTTCGATCGCGGGGCTGAGAAGGGATTTTTCAGGGAGGCGCCTCATGGGTTACATCATCGCCGGCGTTGTGCTGCTCGTGATCGTCCTGGGCCTGGTCGGCTGGGTGGTCGGGATCTATAACCGGTTGGTTACGTTACGCAACCGTTTCAAGAACGCGTTCGCGCAGATCGACGTGCAGTTGAAGCGGCGCTACGACCTGATCCCGAACCTGGTCGAGACCGCTAAGGGTTACATGAAACACGAGAGCGAGACACTCGAGGCGGTGATCGCGGCACGTAACCAGGCGGTGGGGGCCGCCAAGGCGGCGGCGGCGGACCCCGCGGACGCCGGCGCGATGCAGGGGCTGGTGGGGGCCGAGGGCGCGCTGACCGGCGCGATGGGCCGACTCTTCGCGGTGATGGAGGCCTACCCCGACCTCAAGGCCAACCAGAACATGATGCAGGTGAGTGA
>JANQGB010000538.1 GCA_028277545.1 Phycisphaerae bacterium
ATATCCTCATTGGCCGCAACGTGCGCCGTCGTCACTCGCTGGGCGTTTATGTAACCGTCTGCTACGGCGCCGCCGCGGCCTTCCTCTGGCTCGCCGTGCTGCTCAGTGGTCAATCCGCCGCCGGATTCTCCGGGCGGACCTGGCTGTACCTGCTCGCCCTGGCCCTGGTCAGCCAGATTCTAGGCCATACCAGCTACAACTGGGCGCTGCGCTACTTCTCGGCGTCGATGATCGCCGTCGCCCTGCTGGGCGAACCCGTCCTGAGCACGCTCTGGGCCTTCCTGTTCTTCGCCGAGTCCCTCACCGGGCTTCAGGCCCTCGGCGGCGGGCTGATTCTCATCGGCATCTACCTGGCCGCCCGCGCCGAAAAAGGAACCTGATCCTCTCCGCCCGTGGGACTACGTCGCCCCATCGCGTCACCGCAGGTGGGGATTGCACTTGACTTCGCGTTGGGGATTTGCTATATTATGGGCCTCTATTGCGAGCGTTAGACTTCAGGCAGGTCCTGGTGCGGCAGGAAAACACAGCAGTCGGTCTTCGGAAGGTGGACGACTTCTTGAGATCACATCTGGCTCCCCGCAGCAGGGTCCTGATATCCGCGTCGGCGTAGGGGAATTGGAGGAGGAGCGTGATGAAGTCGATACACTGCGTCTTTACGCTGCTGGTGGCGTTGGTCGCGTATCCGTGCTCGGCCGCTGTGGTCGATAGTACCTGGCAAGGCGGCAGCGGGAACTGGTCGGACTCAACTCATTGGGATTATCCCAGCGGAGGGTACCCCAAGAACACGCCGTCCGACACCTTCCAGGCCTATATCTACGACACGCCCTCCGACCCCACCGTCTCGCTCGACACGTCCCTTGCCCTGGACTACCTGCTCAACCAGGAAACCCTGACCATGATCGAGCGGACCTTGACGCTGGCGACTGGGCCGGGCCTGGACAATTTCGGCGTAATCAACATCAATGCGTACGGTTCGACTCCCTTCTCACGTACAAGCAGAATCTATGGTGCCGTAAGGAATGACGGGACGATCAACCTCAATCGAAACAGTGGCGGCGGAACGGGGAACCTCTGGTACAACGCCGTGGACCTCCTCGGCTCGGGCACCGTCAATGTCGCCCAGGACGCCGTTCTTGAACTGCACCAGGACGCCGATCTGCACGACAACACCGTCAACCTCCATGGGGGCCGTCTTCGCGCCACATCCGGCTACAGCGGTGGGCAGATCAACGGGTATGGCTCTCTCGAAGGCCTGCTCGGCGGGCCCGTCGACGTCGCGGGCGGCACGATGCAAGTGGTTGACTATAGCACGATCCGCGACACCAGCTCGCTGAACGTTACCGACACCGGTGTTCTGGAGATGGCATACAGAGGGCTGACCAACGAGGGAGAACTGACCGTTCAGGACGGTGGACGCGTTGAGATGAGCGATACGGGACTTTCGACCCGAGGCGCTGGCGTTACAACCATCCGCAGCGGCGGGCGCGTTGAGATGAGGGATGCGTCGCTCTCGACCGCAGACGCCGGCGTCACGACCATCCAGGCCGGCGGGACGCT
>JANQGB010000572.1 GCA_028277545.1 Phycisphaerae bacterium
TTCATGCAGGAGGTCTTCGAGCAGTTCGGAGACCACCCCGCCTTCGCCGGCTGGTACCTCACCTTCGAATTGTGCCGCAACAAGCCGGAGCAGGTCGACCTGGTCCTGGCCGCCGGTGAGCATGCCAAGGCCCTGACGCCAGATCTGCCCACCATGATCTCGCCATTCATGTCCGGCCCCAAGGCCCCGCCCGGCCTGCCCAACATCTCTCGCGAACAACACGAGAGGGAATGGCGCGTGATCCTCGAGCGGGTCAGCAAGTGCGTGGACATCGTGGCCTTTCAGGATGGTCACGTCGACTACCTGGATATGCCCGAGTACTTCACCACCAACGTGAAGCTGGCTCGGGAAGCGGGCATCGCCTGCTGGTCCAACGTCGAGAGCTTTGATCGCGACATGCCGATCAAGTTCCCGCCGATCGACTGGCGCAAGCTGGAGTTCAAGATGGATGCGGCCCGGGAAGCGGGCGTGGATAAGCTGATCACCTTCGAGTTCTCACACTTCCTGAGCCCGCATGCCACCTACCCCAGCGCCCGGAACCTGTTCCGCCGCTACTGCGAACGGTTCGGACTGGAGGTCTCCTCGTAGACGTCGGGTCGAGCCCGACCAGACGCCAGACGGAAGAAAGAGGCCAGAACATTGCCTGCAGACCGGAACAAGGCTTGGCAGAGCGCCCTGCGGGAAGCCTGGTCCTGTCTGGCACCAGCGCACCAGGTCGACGTGCTGGTGGTCGGTGGCGGACCAGCCGGCGTGGCCGCCGCCATCGCGGCCGCACGCGACGGTGCCGACACCCTGCTGGTCGAGCGATTCGGCTTTCTGGGCGGAATGGGAACGGCTGGCCTGGTGCCGGCGTTCTGCCCTTTCACCGATCGCAAGCAGACCATTGTCCGCGGCATTGGGCTCGATATTCTGCAGGAGATGCGGGCCGGGATGCCGCACATCGACGCCCGCGCCTGCGATTGGGTGCCCATAGACCCCGAGAGACTCAAGCTGATCTGTGACCGCCGCGTGACATCGGCGGGTGCTCGCGTGCTGTTTCTTACGGCCTTTGTCGACGTCGCGCCTGGTCCCGGGCAGACCGTGCAGTCGGCTATCGTGCACAACAAGAGCGGGTTGCAGCGCATAAACGCCACGGTGGTCGTGGATTGTACCGGAGACGCGGATGTGGTGGCGGCTGCCGGGTCTCGACTGGAGAAAGGCGACCCGGAGACCGGCGAGCTTCAGCCCTGCACGATGTGTTTCGTCCTGGCCGGTGTGGACAACCGCCGGTTCCAGGCCTTCCTCCACGCTGATAACAACCGCAACCTGCTGCTGAAGGACGTCATCGCCGAGGCCAAGCGGGCGGGTGACCTGGACATCCTCGAAGAGGCGGCCAACGTCGGCTACCAGTCCGAGAGCACGATCGGCCTGAACTTCAGCCACGTGTTCGACGTCGACGCCACCAATGCCGAGGAGCTGTCGCGAGCCCAGATCGAAGGCCGGCAGGTCGTCGCGCACCTGACCGACTTCATGCGGAAGTACTGTCCGGGCTGCGAGAACGCCTACCTGGTTGCGAGTGGCGTGCAGATCGGTGTGCGCGAGACTCGCCGGATCGTTGGCGACTACGTATTGTCACTGGACGACTACCTGGCCCGGCGGTCCTTCCCGGACGAGATAGCCCGCAACAGCTACTACATCGACATCCACATCTCCCGGCAGGAGTGGCAGCGGCAGGCGGGGCAGACCATCGACTGGGCGGAGCAAATCCAGCAGTACGCGCCGGGCGAGTCACACGGCATCCCCTACCGGTGCCTCGTACCGTCACAGTTGACCAACATTCTGGTGGCGGGACGATGCATAAGCACGGACCGCGCGGTACAAGGGTCCACTCGCGTGATGCCCGTTTGTTTCGCAACCGGTGAGGCGGCCGGCTGCGCCGCGTCGATGGCCGCCGGGCAACACGCCGGCCGGACTCGCGATGTCAGCGTGCAGAACCTCCGCAGCCGACTGGTAGATTGCGGTCAATACCTGCCGGACTGTGACCCATCTTGAACGGACTCTCCCGGGCTAACCGTCGCCAGCAGGCAGTCCATACCGCAGTTGATCTCGGTAACATATTGTAGCAAAATACTTTACGGCGATTGGCCGGCAGTTTCCGCACTCAGTCGCTGTGCCGAAAGAATCGCCGCCTTGGGTCTTGATAATTTCCATATAATTATATAACCTTACGGCAAGTAGATCGCTGGTGCCGCCCATCTCCATAGCGGCTCGACACGCCGTCCCTCGGGCGATGCAAGAGGGCGCGGGGTTGCTGCCGGGATGGCGGAGAGGTCGCGACCAGAATCAGAGTAGGCGTTTCGGAGGGAGTACCGTCAGGCGAAGGGTGGATCCGCGTGGACCCATGTTCTTGGTTCGTCATGGCGGAGGGGATCACTGATGAGTCTTGGATTATTGGAGGAGGCTGAGACATGCGAACAAAGACTTGTATTACAGCTCTGGCGCTCGGCGTGCTGTTATGTGGCACGTCAGCATACGGTGAGGAATTCCGGCTGCGGGACACGCTGGATCTGAGTAACACCGACATCTTTGGGGCACCGTTGTTCGACAATGCGTCCCCGTACGGGACCAACCCATCAGCCGTGACCACCGACGGTTCGAGCTTGTGGGTAGCCGGCTTCAATGGTGGAACCGGAAGCACGGCAGGCATCGTCAGAATTGCCGATCCGTGGGGAAGTCCGGCCGCGGCCCAGGTGGCCAGCTACGCCACTCCGGGAAGCCGCGGCTTCAGCGGACTGGCTTACGACTACAACGAGAGTGCCGTCCTGGCGGCGTATGACAAGGGCTCGGCCGACGCTAACGGCATCACCGGCTGGCACCCGGCCACAGACGCGCCGCTATGGGCCAGGAACGCCCGCGGCGGCAGTGGCGTCGGTGACGATCCCGGTTTCGGGGGCGTGGACCGCGGCGCCGGTTGGACCACCTTCGGCAGCGGGCGCCGGGCACTTCAGGACTCGGCCAGCGGCGGCGACATCTACACCACGGCCGACGGCATGGTCATTCTGACAGCCGAAGGCAGCTTCTGGCGGGACATGGACTTCAACGCCGCCAGCGGCGACATCTGGCTTCGGGAAGGCAACAACGTGATCGCCGGCACACGGACCGGGGGCAACAGCGTCACGGACCTGACAGTGGTGTATGACGAACCGACCGACGCCGACTTCGTGGCGGGCCAGAACATCGCTTACCTGGACAGTGCTCTGGGCGGCGACCTGGTCATCTACAACAGCCGCACCAGCACCGCCACCGGGCAGTTGTTCTCCCTGGTGGTCAACACCATCAACCCGGACGGCTCCGCGGCCGGCGTTCCGCTCCTGCAGGGCAACGGGGCGCCGCTCGAGCCGCTGTTCGCCCAGGGAGCGGCCTACTACGACTTCGAGTGGTACGCACCCAGGCAGGAACTGCTGATCAGCGATTTCAGCAATCGCATGGTCTATAGATTCGAGCTGATCCCGGAGCCGGCCTCGTTGTCCCTGCTCGGGTTCGGCGCCCTTACCCTCCTACGTCGACGGCGCGGATGATTGTCGTCCGGCCCTGAGGCACCGCGCCGCACGCGGCGCGGCGCCTCGGTCGGCGTTCAGGTCACCGTTCGCCTACGTGGCCGGCGGAGGACCAATGGCAGGCGAGTGCAACGCGTGCCCGGCAGCAGTACGCGGGCCGGGGCAAGACATGAACAAGGTCAAGACAGTCCGAACAGAGAACAAGGGCGTCACCATGAAACGGAATGTGCAGGCGTTCACGTTGATCGAACTGCTGGTGGTGGTCTCCATCATCGCTCTGCTGCTGGCGATCCTGCTCCCCTCGCTCAAGAGTGCCCGGGAACAGGCCAAGCGGGTGGTCTGCGCCAGCAACCTGCGCGGTATAACGCAGGCCATCATCACCTACGCCGTGGACAATCGGGACTACTTTCCCAAGCATCAGGGGGCGGAGCCCAATTACCTGTATGTCAGGAACGCCTCGGTCGTCGCCCCGGGCAGCCAGTGGCACCTCGCCGAGCTGCTCATGCCCTACATGGGCATGACCCCGCCCCAGCGAGGAAAGGACGACATGGCGGGCACCGAGAAGTTCTCCGACGCCGAGCTGGCGCGCACCGCCAAGGCGGGGCAGATCTTCTACTGCCCGGCAACGAATAACGGCGTCAACATTGACCCGCGTTTTCCGACCTGGGGAACGCCCTCGACCTTCGGGTCTTTCATGGACTATGCCCAGATGTGGCACTTTGTCAGTGCCGGCACGCGCGAGATTCAGGGTGACATAATCGCGGTGGACTACGGGTATGTCGTGCTCGACGATCTGCAGGACCCGATCCCCGAGCCGGCGTCGAAGACGGGGCTGGGGCTCTATCGGCTGCCCTCCAATCTGTCGCGTTCCAGCCGGCTGCGACTGCCCAACAGCGGCGAATCTTCCCGGGTCCCCGTCATGGCGGAGTACATGGTCAGCTATAACCGCGACCAGGGGCAGTACAAGACGGAGTTCGCCACCGGCGATCTGCAGCCCGAGGGCGGCAACCACCGCTGGACAGGACACACCAGCAGCTCGAGGGTGCCGGTCCTGGGCGGCAACTTCGGCTACCCGGACGCCCACGTGGAGTGGCGATCAGCCAAGTCGCTGAAGCCGCGCTTGATCATCGACAAGGAATTTGCCGGAGGCACACGGAGGCCGACGTACTGGTGGTAATCGCCTGGGCGATTGCCGGCCGGACTTGCGAAAGGAGCATTCTACCGATGAAGGCATGTCTGATTGCCGTGGCTGTGAGCCTCTCGGTTACAGCGTTACCGAGCGCGGCGCACGCCGAGCAGGATCATCCGTTCACGCTGGTCAATGTCATTGACCTGTTCGAGGCTTTCAACCTGGGTGTGGAAGTGCAGGAGGTCGACGGGGGCTTCTCTCAGCCGGACAACCTCCCGGCTTTGAGCGAGGCGCGCGTGGGCACCAACCCCTCTGCGGTGGCTACCGACGGTTTCCGGGTATGGATCGCCGGTCACTACAACGGCGCGGACATCGTGAGTGCGGAACCGGCCACAGCCTGGTACGCCTCGGTGGGCGTGGCCGAGGTCACCGATATCTACGGCGGCTCCTTCCCGCTGCCCTTGGTGCGCTACCTGGACACCTTCCAGGCCGGCCCGGGAGTGGCCAACACCGACTGGTTCAGCGGCCTGGACTACGACGAGGAGAGCCAGGTTCTCTACGTGGCTTTTGACGACGCCAAGCGGTTCGTGGAACCGGGCATCCTCAGCCTGCTGAATCCGCCGCAGAGCGGTACGCAGTCAACCAGCTACGTTGGCGCGGTCGATACCGACCCGCTGAGTGCCACCTATGGTCAGTTCCTCTGGACTCTTGACGAGCCGGTGCCCACAGCGGTGGATGACATCAAGGTCCGCCTGACCGGCGGCGTGACGGTCGACCCGCTGGCCCCCAACTGGATTTCGCTGGCCAGTTTCCCCAGTGGTGTCATCTTCTTCTACGACACGCTGAACCTGGGCAACCCACCGACGCAGTGGCAGTTCTACACGGGCGGCGACAACGAGTGGTTGCCCTGTGACAGCGTGGC
>JANQGB010000576.1 GCA_028277545.1 Phycisphaerae bacterium
GGTCCAGTTCCGATAGCATCGGGAAGCGCCGCCGCAACTTGTCCGCGGGGATCAACAGCGTGGCGTCCTGCCAGAAACGCTCGGCCTGCTCGCTCAGCCCGCGGCGATGGTGCCCCAAGGCGAGCAGTGCATACCCGTAGCCCGATCGCGCGGACAGGCCATCGCGAAACAGCTCGGCCCGCTCCTGGGACGTAGCCAGGATGTCGTCGTATTGGCCCATGACCGCTTCGCGAAACAGGCAGAGCAACTCGACCTGGGCTCGCCACGGCTTCGGTGCCTCCCGGGCTGACCGGGACAAGCGATCGATCAAGGCCACCGCGTCGGTGAGTTCGTCGTTGCGCAACATGGCAGCCGCCAGGCCTACCGCAGCCGTATGACGCTGTATCGGCTGTGTCGTGGGATCCTCGACGGGCAGCTCGTAAATTACCTGGCTGCTTCGGTAGTCCTCGCCGTGGTCGGTGACCGCAGCCAGCCCCAGCAGCCCCTGGGCCCTCAGCCCGGGGTTGTCCACCGGCTTGGACAACAGGTCGGTAAGGGCATCGCAGGCGGCCGGCCACTGCTCCTGCAGGACGGCCTCGTGTGCCCGTGTCCAGCGCCGGGCCTGGCGGATCTGGCGTCTCAGTTCCCAACGCCCCAGCCCAACAACCCACAGCACGAGCACCAGCGGCGCCAGGTTGCTGCACCAGGACGGCAGACCTAACAGACCCGGACTGGCCAACAGCACGCCGATGGCCACGCCCGAGACCACGTAGAGCGGCAGCCGCATGCTACCCAGCCGCCCGCGGGGCTGAGATCGCCGCACCAGTTCCTCAATGGCCTGTGCTGTGAGCATCGAACCCGTTTTAGTCGCTGGACGACGTACACGCAAGAATCGGGGACCCCCACGTCAGCAGCGCCTCGAGCTGATCAACGGCCGAAGCTGGCGGTAGAAGAGCAGTAGCGACCGGCGCCGCGCCCCTCCATGGCATCGTCCAGGCGCGGGCGTTACAATGGCGGCCGGACGCGATGCGCTCCGATGCGTATCGGACGGTTAGATAGTATGACAGCACTCGATCCGTAGCCGTTGCCGTGGGGAGTGCCGGCTGCGATCTGCGGGGCGAGAGTAACGAGTCAGCGCTGACATAGCAGTCCTCTTTTCAGGATGGCGGACCCCATGGCCCGACCGCGGCGCGTGTTTCCAGTATTGATGATCGGCGTCCTGGCGACCGGGCTGATCGTGGTCCTGGTGCTGGGCATGCGCTACATTCAGCGCGAGCAGCGCAACACGCCGGCGGCGGACACGGACAATACCTTCCGGCCGCCTACGTCGGAACGTTCGCTGGAGTTAACCCGGTCCGCCGTCAGATCGGACGGGGTCCTGGCCTTCGGTATCAATCGTTATCGGCTGCGGCTGGAACGCTTGCCCACGAGCCTCGAGGACCTGATCCGCCGCCCGCCAGACCTCGAGCCCTACGAGGAGTGGGAGGGGCCGTACGTTACGGCAGGCTTGCTCAGCGATCACTGGGGCAACCGCTACCAGTACCGGTCACCCGGCGCACACAACCAGGAGGGCTACGACCTGTGGAGCATGGGCCCGGACGGGCAGGACGGCACGCCCGACGACATCGGCAACTGGATGGCTACTGGCCGTCGGGCGACCAGCCCAGCGGATGAGCCGTAAGGTTGACGCACGTCTAATTGACTGTCGAGGACATACGGACAACGACAGCAGGGTACTATATCGGGTGGCGCTGGTGTAGTGCCTGAGAGGTTCCGGCGTTGTCAGTCGACGCGTACAGGCTGCGTCGTCGACGCTGGGCGTCCGCGCGAACTGAAGTTCGCGGCTCGTTACGATCCAGCTGTGTTGTGGGCGAAACAATGAGTCTCGTGCACGCCGCCTCAGGCAGGATGCCGCCGGCTGCGTTAGCCCACTTCGCGACGCTGGAACATGGCCACGCCGATCATGAGCATGGCGAAGACCAACAGGGCGCTGTAGGCGCTGGCCATGCCGAGGTACTTCCACGGGATCGGTATATCGGCCGAGACGGCATCGATGACCCAGTAGAGTCCGAGGTTGGGCAGGATGCCGTAGAACGTTGCTGCCAGAGCCGACTCGTCGGCAAACTGACCCAGGGCGAAGTCCGAGATCAGCCCCATGATGGTGACCAGGACACAGACCAGCAGGGTCATTACCTGGCTGAGCCTGGTGGAGGCCGCCAGCGCCACCGCCGCCAGCACCATTACCGCCAGCATCACCAGAAAGCCGGTCTGAAACAGGTCGAGCTTCAGGATCTGGGCGCCGTAGTCCTCCTGCAGTTCCCAGGTCTTACCCCAGACGCCCACCAGCAGCACGGCAGCCGTCAGCAGTGGCGTGACCACGGCCAGGCAAGTGGACGAGAACTCCATACCGGAAAAGTAGTTAAGGAATGCCGCGGTCAGCAGGGCGATGACCACGGCCCCGAATCCGAACACCAGGACCGGCTGATCCCAGTGCTGGGCGGAGGTCTGGAGCACCTGGTGCCGCATGGTCATCAGAAAGACCAGGAAGCACAGGTAGAAGGCCAACATCAGGGCGGCCATCAAGCCCGCGTACTTGCCGACGATGAGGACCGTCCGGGAGATTGGCTTGCTAACCACCGTCATGACCGTCTTGTTCTCAATTTCACGGGTCAAAACACCGGTGGCGCTGAAAACCGACAAGAACAAACCGGTGAGCAGCAACGTAGAAAGTCCGACCTCTAGGAGGAGTTTGTCGTCGTCCTCCAAGGTGTAGCCAGCCAAGCCGACGTTCATTATGAACAGGAACGTGGCGATGAAGAGCACGACGCCGTAGATCGGCTGGCGAATCGTCTCCAGAAACGTGTTGACGGCGATGTTATAGAACCTGGAGAACATGGGTGGTTTCTGCAAACTCCTTCCGGGCTTCGATATACGTTCGCCGGCCGCGCCGATACGGGCTTGGCAATGACGGTTGAGTCAAGTATTGTAAGCACCCATTCGCCCCGGACAAGGCCCGACTGCATGGTCGTCCGAGCGCGGTTGACCGGTGGTCAGGCCGAACGCGCGGCGTCACGCGTGTCGGCGTTGACTGTCTGGGGCGTGAATCTGAACGCGACTGCGAGTTGAACGGAAACCGCTGATGCCCGACACCTCGTCTTCCACTTCCAGCGACCGGAGGGGCCAACTGGTTTGCGCCTTCGGTCTGATCGTCCAGTTGTGTGTCTTCGGAGGCATCTTTGCCCTGGGTTGGTTGCAGGGCTCCGATGCAATCGCCAGCGAGGCGATCCACCTGGCTGGCGGGGCCTTGATCTGGCTGTGCCTTCTGGTGGTGTTCTCCCAGCGCAAACGGGCCAACGCCGAAGCCTTCGAGACTGATGAACTTCGCCGGGCCGCGGAGGCGGGAGCCTCGACCGCGATTTTCGAGGCTGCCGACGAGACACTCCACCTGGAGCGACACCGGCTGCGGTGGATGTACCGTTGGTTCCTGCCGGGGTTCGCGGTTCTGCTGGCGATCATTCACATTGGCATATACGTCGCCTGGCACGTCCAGTTCGCCGTGCCGCTGGATGACGAGACGTGGGGCCGGGCGGCGAATCCCTCACTGGCCGCGGTCGTAATGGCCTTCGTGGGCTTCCTCTGCTTCCTGTTCTCGCGCTACGCGGCGGGAATGGCCCGCCAGCCGGAGTGGCGCATGCTGCGGGCGGCGGCGACCTACCTGACCGGCAACGCCGTGGCCTGCTTCCTGGTCGTGGTGGCGTTGGGGCTGGAACTGCTGCAGGTCTCCCTGGCGGAGCCGCTTGCCGTCTACGTGATCCGGGTGACCATGCTCGTGCTGGGCATCGAATTCGCGATCAACTTCGTGATGGACCTCTACCGCCCCCGGAGTCCGGACGAGGAGCCTCGCCCGGGCTTCGACTCGAGACTGCTGGCTCTGGTCAGCGAACCTGGCGGTATCGCCCGCTCGATCGCCGACGCGATCAACTATCAGTTCGGCTTCGAGGTCTCCGCCACCTGGTTCTACCAACTTCTGCAGCGGTCCTTTCTGCCGCTGCTGGTCTTCACCATGGCGGCGCTGGTGGCGCTCTCCAGCGTGGTGATCGTCGATGCGGACCAGGAGGCAGTGGTTGAGCACTTCGGCAAGCTGCGAGACTCCCGCCCGCTGAAACCCGGTATTCACCTCAAGTGGCCTTGGCCCGTCGACCGGGTCTATCGCCACAGTGTTCTACGCGTGCGCCCGCTGATGGTGGGCAGCTATGCGGAGGAAGAGGCGGAGAAGGAGCGGGTGTCGACCGGCAAAGAGGTGATTCTCTGGACCGAGAAGCACGAGTTCTCGCCGCACATGATGGTTCTGGTGGCCACCCCAGAGGAGACCGATCTGGCGATCAGCCGAGCGCGGGAGCCGGAGGGAACCGCGGGTCGCGGCCGAGCGGCGGGTGTCAGCATGCTGATGTGCTCGGTGGCTATTCAGTACCAGGTGACCAGCCTGACCGACTACCTGTACAACTATCAGGATCCCGAGGCGGTCATGGAGGCGGTTGCCTACCAGGCGCTGACCGACTACGCCTCGTCGGTGGACATCGAGACGGTGGTCGGCCCGGGACGCGAGGAGTTCGAGGAGGGACTCAACGCAGAGATAGAGCGGAAGATCGCCGACCTGGAGCTACCGCTGGGCATCGAGGTGGTGTTCGTGGGATTGCAGGGTGCCCACCCGCCGTCCGAAGACGAGGTGGCCAAGAAGTTCCAGGATGTTGTGGCCGCTGAGAAGCGGAAGGACGCGGCCATAGAGACTGCCCGGGGAAAGGCTGAGCTGACCAAGACCAACGCGGCCGGCAGCGTAGAGAGGGCCGGCGAACTCGTTGACGCCATCGTGGCCATGGACAGGCTGGAAAGCGACCCCGCTTCATCGGAAGAGGCCCGCCTGGCCGCCCAGCAGAAGGTCAACGAATTGCTGATGGGTGACCTGGCCAAGGGCATCAGGCCGATGAGCGGTCAGGCTGCCGCCGGCATCGCCGACGCCCGGGCATCACGCGCCGCCCTGCTCAGCGAGGCCAGGTCCAAGCAGCG
>JANQGB010000708.1 GCA_028277545.1 Phycisphaerae bacterium
CGTTCGGCCACGGAAGAGCCCACTGACGAGCCGGCGGAATGACACGCTGCCCGCGCCGGATGGTTCGGTTCCCCGACGGGGAGGCCCCCTGCTCACAGACCTGCGCCAGCGTAACCGCAAGCGGTTCGCCTCGGCGTAGTGCCTCAGAAATACCGGACTGTAACGAGCCGCGAACTTCAGTTCGCGCGGACGCCCGATACTCGACGACGCAACCTATACGCGTCGATCGACACGCCGGTAGCTCTGAGGCATTACTTCAGATGCCGAATACCCGGGCCTGGTGGAGCATACGGCGCGGTAGCTGCGCCGCCACGGTGCACCAGGGTTCACGATGCCGGCCCTCCGCGGGGCACGCCCTTGACCGGCTGCAGGCTAGAGCTAATCAGTGGCGCCGCTTCGGGCGCAGCATCAGGGCAACGGTGCCAAACACCAGGAACCCGGCACTCGTTGGCTCGGGTACTACCTGGCCGCGTATCTCGCCGGGCTGGTTCAGCGAGGTGTGGATATTGACATACCACAGGCCGGCCAGCAGGTCGGCCTCCTGCGTATCGGTTATCGAGGCCGATCCAACCAGCGTGCCGGTGGAGGGCTCTGGCGGGTCGCCATCTGACAGAAAGAGCTGGACGCCCGCCGTCGCGCCGTAGTCAGCGGGACCGTGCAGATGCGCCCCCGGCGTTACGATGGGCCCGGTGAGATCCTGGTAATCGATGGTCCACGAGATCATGTTCGTGCCCGTGTCCAACTGCACCACTCCGGTCCCAAACGGAACTGGAGAGGGGCCCGGAATCGTGGGCGTCGGCACCTCCTGGTCCACATCGATAGGAAACGAGAACTCGACAATCTCACCGCCGGCCGCCCCACAGAGGCCGCACACCGCCAGCACCGCACACATTGTGTTCATGCGTACCATGAAGATCGCTCCTCTCCACAGAATCTCTTCCGCTGCTCCAAACGAGTTATGACGTGGCCCGCACCACGGCGCGGCATTGTAGGCGCGCGGCATCCGTCATCCAGACTCGCACGAGAATTCCATGGACTACGGTACGATATGTACCTCTTGGCAGCGGCTGCCTGGGCTGGTTCCGTGTTGGGCGAGCGGACCGGCCACAGCCTGCCGATCCACGCCCGAGAGTCGCCCCACCCTTGTGATCAGGTATGCCTGGCCGCAACCTCCAGGCAACAAACCGGTCAAAATGGACCGCCCAGCGCTCCGGCGAAGTCGGCCACGTCCGCCAGATCAACCGCGCCGCTGGCATTCATGTCTACGCTGGCGCACGCGCCCGTCAGCGGAACGGACCCAAAGCACGCCTGGAACCCGGCAAAATCACCCAGGTCCACGTCGCCGTCGTCGTCGTAGTCGCCATCACCCGGCTCCACTGGCGGTGTGCAGTCAAGGGTGACCAGTCGGACGTCGTCGATGTTCCAGCCGCAGTACTCCCAGGCAACATCCGTCTCACCCATGGTCCAGCGCAAGTAGACGGTGGGCTCGTTATCGACGTACGCCGAGACATCCAGGTCAATCTCCTGCCACTCAGAGTCAGTGATTTCTGCAGTGTTCTCCCAGACGGTTGTCCAGGTGCTGCCGTTGGTGCTGACCCGGATGTAGGCGTGGTCGTACAGCGGTCGTTCCACGCCAAGCCAGCGCCAGAAGGTCAGGTGCGTGCCGTACAGCCCGGTGCAGTCGATCGGCGTGCTGGTCAGATGCCGCTCGGGCAGGTAGTTGTCGTAGTCGCCGTTCAGGTCGTAGCCGTAGACGTAGTTGCCGGTGTAGCCGCTGGTCGGGTCGGGACCACCGTGGTCACCCCCGCCGCCGGTCGGCTGGCCGAAGGCCCATTCGTCCTCCGTGGTCCAGCCGGGATCGCTATCGAAGGTGTCTTCGAACCCGACTGTCAGGCCGTAGGCCGACAAGGCCGAGAAGGATCCGTCGGGGGCTCCCCAGGGTGCCTCATACTGCTCGGCGGTCATTGATACGGCCGTGAAGTAGTAGCGCACCTCGTCACCGCAGACGGACGGCGGCAGCGCGGCGTCGTAGACCTTCGGCGAGACCTCGAACATAGTCGTGCTTTGCCAACCGGCACCAACGTCGTAGTGCAGTAGACCAGTCCCCGGCTGGGGAACCTCGCTGCCCAGGCCCATGACCTCCACACGCACGACGGTGCTTCCGTCTGGGGCGGCATACTCGGGGTGACCGTCGGGAAATTCGAAACCCAGTGCATCCACCGGCACCTGCACACCGGCGTTATCGACCAGGTAGCCCAGCATGGAACGGACCATTCTCACGGCAAAGGGGTAGTCGATGTAGCCAGGCGTGTCGACGCTGTCCAGTTGGGTGTGGTAGTGCGGGTTGCTCCAGACGTCACCCTCGATGAACAGGCAGGCCTGATAGCCCGCGCCATCAAAGGGAGCGTGGTCGCTCTGCCCGTTCCAGCCGCCGTCCGTGGACGACAGCGTTATGCCCTGATAAGTGCTGTACGTCGCGACGGCCTCCTGCATGTCGGCCTTCAATTCGCTCGACTGCCCGTCCCGGCCATAGATAAGGCTGTGCTCCTGGCCGGCATCGTAGGCCACCATGTCGGTCGAAATCATAGCCAGAATGTCGGCCCCGGGGTGGTCGTCAACGTAGGCGTGACTGCCGTAGAGACCCTGCTCCTCGCGGGTAAAGCCTATGAAGCGAATAGTGTAGTCCGACGGATACTGGCTGATCACCCGGGCGCATTCCAGCACCAGGGCCGTGCCGCTGGCGTTGTCGTCGGCGCCTGGATTGCTGACCGAGTCGTAGTGGGCACCCAGGATGAATTCCTGGTCTGGATACACGGTGCCCAGCTTGGTTCCTACGACGTTGTAATAGATGTCGCCGAAGTAGCTGACAGGTTCGAGCGTGACCGTCAACCCGTATGACTCAAACTCGTCCTGTATGTTCATCATGGCCAGGTCGTGTTGTGGGGCTCCCGGTCCGCGGCTGTCGCCGTCGTGCGTGTAGAGAATGCCCGGGTTGCCGGAGTTGTCGCCCAGCACGGCCCGGTAGGTGGACTCGGTTACCTGTACGACCGCCGCCTGCCCCATATCGGACGCCAGGGAAGACGGCGCCACCGCCCAGACCGCGGCGCCGGCCCACAGTGCCACCACCAGTCGAAACACGCGCTTGCCTGTCATCAATTCAACCTCCCCGTTCCGGTGGGTTCGCGTACGGCGTGCGTGCGCCGATAAGCCCGCCGCTACCGATGGCGCGGGCGGCCTATTGGCGACCTGCATCGCCATTAATCCTCTGAAACCATGGTATCGCGGGACCGGAGTGCAACTCAACCCGGAAAGCCGCCCTACTGCGAGCCCAACAAGGCCCCTGCCATCGAGCGAGCGCCGCAGGGTGACTCGCCCGAGTTTCGCCTGTGACTTGAATCGTTAACGGCCACTGGCAGGGTCTGGCGCTATAAGCCACGGGGAGAGCATGCCGGACAACGTCGTCGTCCTGCGCCAACACGTCGCCAAAATGCTTGTAATTGCGCGTTAAGACAGTCAAAATAAACGGATCGAGCGGGCTTCTGCGGGCGTGAACGCGAGCCATCGCGCCTACAGTACAGTAGTGAAGCAAGGCCGCTCGATGGAGGGGCGTGTTGCGTCGGCCGTCCGCGTCGGGACGGCACGTTCACACCGCTCAAGGCGATAACTGCCCGGTTCCCGTTCCGGCCTGCGTTCGGCCGGTGCGGAGGCCGACTCACCGGAGTTTGGGGTCCTGATCTAGTCCGCGGAGGATTTGTAATGTTGCAGAGGCGCGAGCAGGAATTGACAACCAGATGCCTAGCTGGCCTGGTCGCAGCGGCGCTGCTGGCCATGGCGTCGCCCACGGCTTCCGCCGGGGATGCGGTTGGCACCACCGTGCTGGTTGACACGCCGGACCGAATCGTCATCGAGTACAGGTTCGGCACCTTCGGCGAGACAGCCGTTGACGTCGATGGCGTAGAGTACTCGCAGCTCGCGCTGGGCAAGGAGGCCCGCAGGCAGGATAGGGGCGACCCCGCGCTCCCCCGCGTGTGTCGCAGCGTCATTGTTCCGGACGACGCCTCGATGGCAGTTCGTGTCCTGGATTCACGGTCCTACCTGGTCGAAGGCGTGCTGGTGGCCCCCTCCAAGGGCGTCATCTATCGCAACCAGAACCCCGAGGACATCCCCTGGGAATTCGGCAAGGCCTACAAGACCGACGCCTTCTATCCCGGCGAGCTGGCATCTCTGCGAGAGCCCTACATTCTGCGCGATCATCGTGGCGTGGTGGTCGAGGTTAATCCCCTCCAGTACAACCCGGTGAGCCAGACGCTGCGGGTTTACTCCGAGGTCACGGTGGAGGTGACTCCTTCCGGCCCCGCACAGCTCAACCAGGCGGTTCCGCGTGGCGACGCCAGAGAGCTCAGCCTCGCCTTCCATAAGGTATATTCGCACCACTTTCTCAACTATGGCCTGGGTGCCAGGTACGCTCCACTAGACGAGGCCGGTGACATGCTGGTCATCTGCCACGACGCCTGGCTGCCCAACATCCAGCCGCTGGTGGACCACAAGAACGGAATCGGCCTGAGCACGACGGCCGTGGGCGTCAGCGCGATCGGGAACAACGCCACCGCCATCGGCAATTACATTCAGAGTGTCTACGACACCAGCGACCTGGCCTTCGTGCTGCTGGTCGGCGACTCGGCGCAGGTGGCGTCACCGAGCTCGGCCGGCGGCTCGGCCGATCCGACCTACGCCCTGGTGGCGGGCGGCGACAATTATCCGGACATCTTCATCGGGCGCTTCTCGGCCGAGACCGCTGACGACGTAGATACCCAGGTGTTGCGGACTGTCGAGTACGAACAGCTCCAGTCCACGACCCAACCCTGGTTCAAGCAGGCTCTCGGGATCGCCTCGGACGAAGGCGGCCCCGGCCAGGGCGACGACGACGAGTCCGACGTCGAGCACATGGACAATATCCGAACCGACCTGCTCGGACACGGGTACACCACGGTGGATCAGGTTTATGACCCCGGCGCCACGGCTGCGGAGGTCTCCGCCGCGGTCAACGCCGGACTGGGCCTGATCAACTACGTAGGTCACGGCAGCACCACCTCCTGGCTCACCAGCGGCTTCAACGTAGGCAGTGTCAACTCGTTGACCAACGACAACATGCTCCCGTTCATCATCACCGTGGCTTGTGTGAACGGGCAGTTTGCCGGATACACCTGCTTCGCCGAGGCCTGGATGCGAGCCACCAACGGTGGCGAACCGACCGGCGCGGTCGGCATCTACGCCTCCTCGATCAACCAGTCCTGGGCGTCGCCCATGTGCGGCCAGGACGAGTCCAACGACCTGTTGGTGGGCGAGGCCTATGTCAGCTTCGGTGCCCTCTGCTTCGCAGGTTCGTGCCAGATGATGGACGAGTACGGCGCCGACGGTCGTAACATGTTCGATACCTGGCACGTCTTCGGCGATCCCTCTCTGCGGGTGGTCGGCACGACGGCCCCGCCCACGGGACTGTGGGTATCACCCGGCACGGGGCTCAGCGCCGCCGGCCAGGCGGGCGGGCCGTTCTCGCCGGACAGCATCGAGTACACCCTCGAGAATCTCAACGACACTGCCATCGACTACGCCATCAGCGCCGGTGCCCCCTGGGTCTCGCTATCGGAGACCGCGGGCACGCTGCCCGCTTATGGCACTGCTGCCATGACGGTGTCGATCAACTCTCTGGCCGCCACCCTCGGCAACGGGCACTACGGCGACACGATCGAGTTCGTCAACACTACCGACGGTGACGGCGGTGCCTCGCGCAACGTCAGCCTGCAGGTAGGCGTGCCGGAGGTTGTCTACGCCTATCCCCTGGACAGCGATCCCGGCTGGTCCGTCGAAGGCGAATGGGCCTTCGGCGCCCCGGCGGGCGGCGGAGGTGGCTCGTTCGGTGACCCCGACC
>JANQGB010000861.1 GCA_028277545.1 Phycisphaerae bacterium
CTCCTGCCCCGGCACAGCCCCGTGGTCAACGAACTGGTAGATGCCCCCCAGAGGCGATACGAAAAGGCTGGGGAGAAGCTCGGCGTTCACCCGAGCATAGGTCCCATCCCCGACCTGCCGCTCAAGGTAGAAGCCAGCGGTGCCCACCTCGGCCGCCGTCCGCCACTCCACAACGACGACTCCGTCCTCGGTGGTAGCCGTGAAGCTCTCCAGAGACACAAGAAGGGCAAGGGCGTCGTAGTACCGGAAATGGAGATCTGCGACATCGGCGCCAATGGCCGGGATCGCCTCGAGATCGTTATAGGGCTCGTTCAGTACGCCTTCGCTCTTCTCGAAGGTCGTATCCAATCCATCCAGGATGCCCGAATCATCAGTGATCCGCACCTCATAGTTCCCAGTGGGAAGCCCGTCGAACTCGTAGTACCCACTCGCGTTAGAGGAAACGGTTTCGACAAGGACGGCGTCTTTGAGAAGCTGGACTGTGACTCCTTCGTAGTAGTTGGAGTCGTTATCCAGGCCGTCCCCTTCCTGGTCGTCGTAGACAGTTCCGGAAATCGTGTAGGACACGGCGGCTCGGTAGCCGTAGTCAATCCCCAGATCCGTTCCGCCGGCGACGATCTGCGCTACCCTCTGGTGTCCGGCATCTGCCGGTGGGTCGTCGTCTTCCCCGGTTGTCGGGTTGCCGCCGTAGTTGAACGCGACCAAGGCGGTCTGGGTTTCGTCGATATCCACCCAGTAGTCGCCGTCCGCCAGACCGGAGAAGAGGTAGTTGCCGCTCGAATCGGTCGCAATGGTGGCGATGGGATCACCGTCAAGGCCGCCGGGATCAAACTCACCGTCCCCATCGTCCAGATAGAGGTCCACAGTCACGCCACTGATCCCGGGCTCGGATGCGTCCTGGGTACCGTCGGTGCCGACCCCCGCTATATCATTGAAGACGGTTCCGGCGATTGTCCCCTGCAAACCGTAGCCGAAGTTCGGCTCCTCACCCGGCGGGTTATCGTCGGTATAGTCAAGATCCCCGGTCACGTTGTCGATGTCCATCTCACCGGCAATTGCCTCTGCGGTCGTGCCAAAGTAGTCGCTCAGCTTGTTGTCCGTGTCGGTGATCTTGACCGTGTAGTCCGCTCCCCCTCCCGGGATTCCCGTGAACTGGAAAACCCCATTCGCATCGGTCGTCGTGTTGGCAATGGTCTCCGCGCTGGCATTGAGGAGCTCAACGGTCACGCCGGATATCCCTGTGCCCGCTCCGTCGTCGTCCTGTTCGTTCTCGTTCTTGTCGTACCAGATCCGGTCCGTAATTGTGAACTGCGTGGCGTCCTGGAATCCGAAGTCAAGATTCAGAATGACGTCGCCGGCGGCGAGGCCCTCGATCTCATAGATGACCGTGTCGGTGGGCGTGTATCCGGACAATGCTGCCTGGAGTTGGTCGACGTAAACCCAGTAGTCATTGCCAACTGTCACGCCGAGGATGAGGTAGCTGCCATCCGCCGCCGTAGACATGGCGAGGGCCGCGACGGGATCGCCGTCCAGACCTGCCCCAACCCCGGGCTCGAACACACCATCGCCGTCGTCGATGTAGACATCTATCGCAACGCCTGAGATGCCGGGTTCCCCCGGATCCTGGATTTTGTTCCCGTTGAAATCGTGCCAGACCAGATCCCCGAACGTAGCCGTGGACAGGTCGGGGCCGTATCCCAAATCAGCATCCTGGTAGTCATCCCCGGCGACCAGGTCGAACGGGTCGGTCTCGTTGTCCGAGTGCCCGGCTGGGGCGGTCTGTGTCAACCCGTAGGGGATACCGTCGGTAACCTTCACATAGTAGTCGTCACCCGGCGCGACCCCAGTGAAAGAGTAGTATCCCCCGCTGTTTGTTGTCGCAGTTGCGAGAGGCGTCCCGTACTGGTCTTTGAGCGTTACCTCGACATTACTCAGGCCGCTCTCGCTCACATCCAGCACACCGTCGCGGTCTTCGTCAAACCAGACAATGTCGCCCACGGTTGCACTCTCGGATGCCGGTACAGACACGGTGTTCGTGGCGCTGGCGCTCACCGGCACCACGAAATCGTCCGTGGTGACGTAGGCGGTGTTGGTGATCTCCTCAAGGCCTGTCGGGACGGGGTCGTCAACCGTGACGTCGAACGTAAGCGTCAGCGTCTGTCCGGGAACGAGATCGCGATTGTCGCTCTTGGTCACGAAGTTCGGCGGATCTCCGGCCGGTGGGGCGAACGTGGTGATCGTCGAAATAGCCTTAAAGTCGATTCCCTGTACCCAGGCGGCGAACGGCTGGCCGGAACGGCGCCGCTCCATGGTAACGGTGGTGTTGTTTGTGTAGCGGGCGGAGAAGATGGGCCTGGGGTAAGCGGTGCCTGTGCCGTTGCAGCTGTTGTAAACCAAAGCCATTCGGTTCGAGGACGCAGAGTCCACGGTGATGGGCTCTGTCAAGTCGCTTGCGTCGTT
>JANQGB010000908.1 GCA_028277545.1 Phycisphaerae bacterium
GCAATCCCGCTTCAGACGTGCTACCTGGACCTCAATACGCGGCACTCAAACCGCCAGCGACGACTCCCGCCCACCGCTATGCTTGGGTCGCCTGATGACTACGAGCCGCTGTTCGGCGAACCATTCGGCAAGGAGGCCCTGCCCAGGTCAGTATACCACATCTCAGCCAGTCGGCCGGGCGTCTGAGCAACCAATCCTGGGCACTACGCCTGCCCAGTCCGACGAGTTGCCGAACGATCCCGTCGGACGCCTGAGGCGGCTCTCTCCCATTGGATGACGTGAGGGGACCTACGAGCTTTCCGGCCACAGCTGAGACGCGTTGGTGTGGTCCGGCCGCCGCCGTTTGCACCTCCGCGACCACCGCTGCCCATTGGCACCGACCTTTGATCCGCATCTGCTGCGGGCGGCTGAGGTCGCCCGCTTGCCTACGTTGCCAATACACGGTAGGAGAGGTGGCTATGAAGCCGTGGTTGAACAACTGGCTCGAGCGACACCAGCATCCGGCCAGCCGGGTGTTGCACGCAGTAGGGATCCCGCTGCTGGCGGCAGGCTTGATCCTGGGGTTGGTGCAGCTTTGCCAGTGGCGGTGGGATCTGTGGTGGCGGCCAACGGGACTGATCATCGTCAGCTATCTACTTCAGTGGCTGGGGCACCGGGTCGAGGGCAATGACCTAGGTGAAGTCGTGCTGCTGAAGAAACTGCTCGGTCGACCGTACGTGGCTGTGTCCCCGCGATTCAGCACTCCAAACAACCAGACGGAACCCGCAACACCCCCGGGGCCGGGCGCGGAGAGTGACACAGTTTGTCCTCCTGTTGCGAACCGGTTCGACCCGCCGGTGCCTCGGGAGACGCCTCGGGATTCAGAAGGGTAGCCAGCCGTTTGATTCGCCGGCAATCATGGTGGCGTTGTAGGCCGCGTGGATGACTATGGCGAGCGTGAGCATCGGCCCTCCGTCGGTGAGTCTCGGCGGGCGCCGCTCAGTATGCGTTCGCTGCCATACGCCGGCCAGTCCCTTGGTGGCCACGGCGGTACACCCCACGTGAAGGGCGACGCACACCGTCCAGCGCCACAGGATGAGCGCGTCGCTCGGCGCAGGGACAAAGACATTGAGATAGAGCACGTTCTCGATGGCGGCGAAGACGGCGGCGCAGCCCAGGGCGGCCAGCCGCACCTGCGCAACTCGGGCGAACAACCAGGGGCGGACTTCGACCACGATGGCGGCCGCGGCGATCTTCATGGTTTCCTCGACGGTCGGCCCGAACACGACGGCCACCAACAGCGTCGCCGACGAGAGCCCGCCGGGGGCAGATTCCAGCATGGCGCCGAAGACCGCGAACAGACCGCCGGCCAGGGCGCAGGCCAAGGCCACGCGCCAGCCTGCCAACAGCGATGTCGACGCGGCGTGCTTTGCGAACCGACTGGCGTAACCCTGGGCGTCGGGCGGTGGCGGTCTGTACAACTCAACGTGGCGGCATTCAGGGCAGGGGTGACCAGACGGCAGGCCGCGCAGATTGTATCCGCAGGAACTGCAACTCCAATCCTGATCGACCACTTCCGCCTGGCGCCCCGGCAGTATGTCCGGCTCGTCGAAGACGCTCTCGCGGCCCGCGTCGTTCGCCTCCGAATTGGTGGCCTCGCGATTCAGGATGCGGCGGGCCTTCTCTTCGGACGAATCCGCCTTGCCAGGGACAGGCCTGTTGTGGGGCTCCTCGAAAACGGAATGATCTTCCCGGGCACACATGGGCTGTCAGGCGCGTACGACGGCCGTGCCGAAGGCGAAGACCTCGACGCTGACGGCCGCGTTCCTCTTCCCCGAGCTTCGGATGTTCGACGTCTCGTAACGAACGTTCCATATCTCGCTGGCGCCCAGTGCCCGGGCCTTCTCCAGCATGCGTAACCGCGCTTCCCGCCGGGCGCGGGCCATCAGTGTCTCGTAGGCCCGCACCTCGCCGCCTACCACGTTGCGCAACTTGGCGGCGAAACCCTTGAAGTAGTCAGTGGCAATCACGGCGTCGCCACCGACCATCGCCGCGTGTCGGACTGTCTCCGGATGCGTGACCTGCTTCAGGTTGTTCACCACCACGTGGCCGTATTCCGCCTCGCGCACCGCCAGCGAGGCGAAGTGCCGCCGCTCGCGATAGCGTCCCACGCCGTAGCCCAAGGCCAGCAACACGACTACCGGCATGATCTGCAGCCAGAAATCCCACATGACCCGCCTCCTATTCCAGAACGACGGCGGTGCCGTAGGCGTACAGTTCGGCGGCGCCTTGGGTAACTGCACTGGTCGTGAAGCGCACGTTGACGATCGCGTTGGCACCCAGCTCCTGGGCCTGCGACATCATCCGCTCGATGGCCTGGCGGCGAGCTTCAGTGAGCAGTTCGGTATAGCCCCGTAGCTCACCGCCGAGGAGATTCTTGAACCCCGCGGCGATATCGCGTCCGACGTGCTTGGCCCGGATGGTGTTGCCCTGGACCAGTCCCTTGACTTCCCGGATGGTGTGCCCCGGAACGATCTCGGTGTTGACGATGACCATGCGTTCAATCCTTGAAGACCGCGCAATTCTCCTGCCGCGGTATCGTCAGGTGTCGTCGTCTCCCTGTCAACGCAGAACCCGGGAACTCGGGCGGCCATTTCCCGGACACGGTGGCGGGCATTGCTGATCGGACGGGCGATTCGCGCTGCGGATAGGCCTGTCCCGGGAAGTAGGGTGCATCTTGATGCACCATGCCATCATTTCGTCACACGCCAGGCAACGTCAGTCCGCGGTCACGCCAATCATGCGGATTTCCCAGCAGCGCTCCTGAGGGTCGAGGCACAGGATCCAGTAACGGGCCAGCCGCGTGTGCGTGATGTTGCGGGCGTCGTAGAAGTAGGCTTCGTAGCCGGTTGCGGTGCTGAAGAGGTGGTAGATCGGCTCGCCCAGTGAGCCGAGCTGTTCGCATTCCTCCCGAGTGGCGCCGATCGTCTTGTGCTCCAGTTCACGGATCTTGTAGAGGTCTTCCAGGCCGTCAATATTGCGCTTGCACTTGAACAGGTTCG